>CAYNFA010000190.1:0-7244 GCA_964396345.1 uncultured Thalassobaculum sp. | reverse complement strand
GGCATCCCCTGCCGGATCACGGCCAGAGGTTAGGGCCGGTTGGCGGCAGCGGCACGTTGCGTTCGACGTAACGCATGGCCGACCACGCGAAGAAGCCCCACAAGGCGAGGTTGACCAGCACCAACGCCATCAGCTGGACTGTGAAGGCCATCCAGTGACCGCGGCCCGCCCAAGCCGGCCGGTGGTCGTTGGCGGCCACCCGCTTGACGACTGGCGAGCGGTGGCGGGTTGGCACAGGCGACGGTAACTGGGCCATAGGATCAACCACCGCTGCCGCCCAGACCGCGTACATCCGGCGGCCCGGGATCGAACGGCGAAACCAGCGTGCGCTGGCGCGGCTGCGGCGAACTGTACAGCTCGTCGCGCCGCTTCGAGAGCACGCCGGAAATATGGCTCATGTCGAACGCCGTCATCTGGAACTCCCGGTTCAGCATCTGCTGCCAGAGGTCATGGATCTTCTCTATGCCGTCCTGCCCGGGCTTCAGCGCCTTGGCCTGCTGCTCGGTCTTTCTGATCCAGTCGAGGGATTCCTGGCGCACCCCCTTGGCGTCGTCGACCAGCGCCTTGAGGCGGCGTGCGACGGTCGGCGCCAGGGTCGCGTCGAAGGTCTTGCAGACCGGCCACAGCGCCTCGAGGTAGGCGTAGTCGTCGGCCGTGAGCTGGAACAACGGCTTGCCGAGATAGGTAAACTCGAGGTTGCGCACCGAGATGCCGCCCTCCAGCCGGGCCATGCGCGCGACCGGGGCGTTGCCGCCGGGCAATTTGGCGCATTCCTCCTGGCCCGGCGGCTTCTGCGACCAGCTTGGCGCGGGCGCCGGAGCGGCCGCCGGCCGGGCACCCGGTTCCTGGGCGGAGCCCGGGTCCGCCATCAGCAGCGCCGCCAGCCACGCGGCAAGGCTGGACAAGCGGATTCGCGCCGCCATACCGTTGTCTCCGTTCGTTTCCCACGCCGGTCGGCGATCATAGCACGCCGGCCGTCCCGTCCGCACCGTCCAGGAGACCACCATGGCCGCCGTCAGCCTTCCGGATTCCGCCCCGATCGACGCCTGGTCGGTCCGCAAGCCGGCGGTGGCCGGCGCGCGCGGCGTGGTGGCCTCGCAGAATGTCGAGGCCAGCCAGGTCGGTGCCGCGGTGCTGGAAGCCGGCGGCAACGCGGTCGACGCGGCCATCGCGACGGCGCTGGCGTTGTGCGTGGCCGAGCCCTGGATGAGCGGGCTCGGCGGCGGCGGCTTCGCGGTGGTCCACGATAGCCGGACCGGCGCCACCAAGGTCGTCGATTTCGGCATGATCGCGCCGCGCGGCCTCAGCCCGGGGACCTACGCGATCGACGCCGGGCGCACCGCGCCGGCCGACCTGTTCGCGTGGCCGGCGGTGGTCGAGGACCGCAACCTGCAGGGCTATCACTCGATCGCGGTGCCGGGGTCCTGCGCCGGCTACGCGACCCTGCTCGACAGCTTCGGCACCTGGTCGTGGGCCGACGCGATCGGTCCGGCGGTGGCGCTGGCCCGGCGCGGCCACCGGCTGACCTGGTGGACCACCGTGCAGGTGGCGGCGGACGCCGGGTGGCTCGGCCGTTACGAGGAGTCGGGCCGGGTCTGGCTGCCGGGCGGCTCGGTGCCATCGGCGGCGGATGGGCCGTCGACCTACATGCCGATGGGCGCCCTGGCCGAGACGCTGGAGCGCCTGCAGAAGGCCGGGCCGGCCGATTACTACACCGGCGAGACGGCGCGCCGTCTGGTCGTCGATCTGCAGGCCGGCGGCTCGACGATCGCCGCCGAGGACCTCGCCGCCTACCGTGCCCGGATCGTCGACCCGATCGTGCGCGAGCGGGCCGGCAACACCCTGAACCTGGTGCCGGGCTACAGCGCCGGCCCGACCTTCGCCGGCTCGCTGGCGCGGCTGCCGGCCGGCGTCGGGGGTGCCGCTCCCGACGCCGCCGCCTACGCCGCTTACGCGTCGGCGATGATCGAGGCCTACAAGGTGCGCCTGGAGACCATGGGCCACGCCGGCGACGTCGGCGACCGCAGCTGCACCACCCACATCTCGGCGGTCGACGGCGACGGCACGATGGTCGTGATCACCACCACCCTGCTGTCGCGCTTCGGCTCCCGGGTGGTGCTGCCCGGCACCGGCGTGCTGATGAACAACGGCATCAACTGGTTCGACCCGCGCCCCGGGGGCCCGAACTCGGTGGCCGCCGGCGAGCGGCCGCTGTCGAACATGTGCCCGGTGCTGGCCACCCGCGACGGCAAGGCGGCGTTCGGCCTGGGCGCCTCGGGCGGGCGTCGGATCATGCCGGCGATCTTCCAGATCGCCTCGTTCCTCGGCGACTACGGGATGGACCTGGAGGCGGCGCTCCGCCAGCCGCGCATCGACGTCAGCCTGATCGATACCATTCTCGCCGATGATCGCCTGGACGGCGCCGTCATCGATGCGCTGCGCGGCGTGGCGCCGGTTCAACTCGGACAGTCGACAGCGTTTCCGTCGCTGTGGGCGATACCGAACGCCGTCGCCTTCGGTCCGTCCGGGCCGTCGGGCGCCGCGCACCCGTTCGGCCCGCTGCAGGCGGCGGTGGCGGCATAGCCCGCCCGGCGCCCCGGCAAAACAGGGCGCGCGTCACCGCGACCGCTCACCCAGGCGCTCGGCGTACAGCAGCATCAGCAGGTGGTCGACCTCGCCGCCGTTGTCCGACAGCGGCAACAGCAGCTTGTCCCATTTCACCGCGCCGCCGCCGGGCGACGGGATGGTGTCGTGGAACTCCACCGGCCCGCGGGTGCGGACCGCAGCGTCGTAGTGCCCGATGATCGCCCAGAGCTGGGTTGGCGGCAGGGCCTGATGCATGAGCCGGCCGGTGTGGTCGCCGCCGTCGATCGCGGCGACGTGCTTTCCGACCTTGGCGAAGCGGTAGACCTGCTGATCGTCCTGGCGCTCGACCTGATAGAGCACGAGGTTGTCGGCCCAGGGCCGCAGCTCCAGCAGGTCGAAGGAACGGAACGCCGGCAGGCTGCCGCGGCCGGGCCGCTTGCCGGACCAAAGCTCGCGAAGCTGGCGGGTGTTCTCGATGGCGAAATCCACGATCGCGGCTGACGGGCGCCTGGGCTTGGGGGCCGGCGCATAACCGGCGGGCACCGGCGGCGCGTCGATCGGCGGCGGGGTCCGTTTCATGCGCGTGCGACCTCCCGGAATCCGGCGCCGAAGCTCTCGGTAGTATAGCGCGACACCCGCACGGTGTCGGACCAATGATCGACCGGCAGCCCGGCCTTGCGCTTGAGTTGCGCGACGAACGCTTCGGCCTTCGGCAGGCTGCTCCAGACGCTCGGCAGGAAGATGCCGCGCCGGTCGCCGTCCTGGAAGATCAATCCGTCGATGTCCGGCCGCAGAATGTCAACCAGACCGGCTTCGTCCGCGACGTCCAGCGCGAACGGCGTCGACAGGATCGAGACCGACACGTCGAGGCGGTCGGCCTCCTGCGCGGTCAGCGGCGGGAACCGGCGGTCGCCGAACGCCGCCTTCCAGGCGTTGTCAACAACGTCGAGCAGCAGCGCGCGGTGCGCGACCACGCTGCCGATGCAGCCGCGCAGGCGGCCGTCCAGGGTGAGCGTGACGAAGCTCGCGCGCCGGGCGGTCAGGGTCGGCGACAGTCCGGAGCCGATTTCGACCCGGGGCGGGCGGCCGTGCTCCAGCCCGAACCGCACGCCGTACCGCGCCGCCTCGAGCAGCCGCCGCCGGTCGGCGTCCGGCAGCCGGGCGCCGCGCGCGTACTCCAGCGCGAACGCGCCGTAGCCGACCACCCGGTCCGGGTTGCCGCGGGTGTCGGCGGAGGTCCGCAGGTCGAGCGCCGTCGCGCGACAGTCGCGGCGGCGGGCCTGGTCCAGCACCCCGGCCAGCGCCCGGTGGCCGCAGGCCTGCCGGCCGTCGATCCGGTCGGCGCCCAGCGTCTCGATCAGGCCGGCGGTGTCGGCGTCGAGGCGGCGGGCGGTGTCGTGATCGTGGAAGTGCGACAGGTCCGACGACACCACGATCACCGTCTCCGGGCCGCCCCAAAGCCGGTCGACCACGTCCGACACCAGCGACCGGGCGGCGTCGCCGACCAGCAGCGGCACGATCGCGGCGTTCGGGAACACCCGGCGGATGAACGGGGCGTGGACCTCCAGGCTGTGCTCGCCGGCGAACGCGGCGTCCATGACCGCGACGCCGGGCGTCATCAGGACGGCGCGCAGGGAGGCCCAGTCGACCGCGACGTCGCCGAGCGGTGTCGTCCAGGCGTCGGCGCTGGTGGTGGCGATTCCCCGGAACGCCACCCGGTGCGCCGGCCCCAGCAGCACCACCCGGGTGACCCGGGCGGCGCGCGGCCGCAGGGCCGCGTAGGCGGTGCCGGCGATGGCGCCCGAGAACACCCAGCCGGCGTGCGGCGCCACGACGACCTTGGCGTCGACGCCGCCGGCCGCCCGGGCCTCCGACAGGCAGCGCTCCAGCAGGTCGGCGCAGGCGTTGTGGCCTTCCGGATAGAACCGGCCGGCGACTTCCGGGGCGCGGATCGCGACGATTGCGGATGAGGTCATGACGACAATCTGATTACCATAGGGCGCCGGGCCGGGCCAACGGAGGAGCCGTGATGTCGACCGAATTGACGGCGGGCGGCGGTGGCGGCGCGGCGGTCGCGACCGAGCACTGGCGAACGCTGGACGACGGCCGGGTGCAGTGCGAGATGTGCCCGCGCTACTGCAAGCTCCAGGAAGGCGCGCGCGGGCTGTGCTTCGTGCGGGCTCGCCAGGGCGATGCGGTGGTGTTGACGACCTACGGCCGGTCGAGCGGCTTCTGCGTCGACCCGATCGAGAAGAAGCCGCTGAACCATTTCCTGCCCGGCACGCCGGTGCTGTCGTTCGGTACCGCCGGCTGCAACCTCGCCTGCAATTTCTGCCAGAACCATGACCTCTCGAAGAGCCGGGAAATGGACCGGATGCAGGCCGAGGCGATGCCGGAAGCCATCGCCGAGACCGCCTCGCGGCTGGGCTGCCGGTCGGTCGCCTTCACCTACAACGACCCGGTGATCTTCCACGAATACGCCCGCGACGTCGCCTCGGCGTGCCGGGAGCGTGGTATCCGGACGGTCGCGGTCACCGCCGGCTATCTCACCGACCGGGCGCGGCCGGACTTCTTCCGCCATGTCGACGCCGCCAACGTCGACCTGAAGGCGTTCACCGAGCGGTTCTACCGCGACGTCACCAAGAGCCGGCTGCAGCCGGTGCTCGACACCCTGGTGTACCTGGCCAGGGAGACGGCGGTCTGGCTTGAGATCACCAACTTGATCATCCCCGGCCGGAATGACGACGAAACCGAACTGGACGCCATGACCTCTTGGGTGGTGGAGCATCTCGGCCCGGACGTGCCGGTCCACTTCTCGGCGTTCCATCCGGACTACCGGATGCTCGACACCCCGCGCACGCCGTTCGAAACCCTTGCCATGGCCCGGCGGATCGCGCTGCGCAACGGTGTGCGCCACGCCTATGTCGGCAACGTCCACGACATCGGCCGGCAGTCGAGCTACTGCCACGCCTGCGGCGCCCGCGCCATCGGGCGGGACTGGTACGAACTCAGCGACTGGCGCCTGACCGCCGACGGATGCTGCGCTGCCTGCGGGACCCGGATGGCCGGCGTGCTCGAGGCGCGGCCGGGCGGCTGGGGCCGCAAGCGCCGGCCGGTGGCCATCGGCCGGCGCCCTATCGAAACGGTTACGCCGATCTAAATATCAACTGATAAGTGTTTATTCGTGAGTGCTTCAGGTCCGCTGTCCTTCGGCAGGCCGGGTGCTGTTGGGACTGTTAACCGCAGAAAAATGGATTAATATACCATTAAGAGTTCGTTAAGGAATCCGGGCTGTCAATGGCCCCAGGGATTCAAGTGGAGACGGTGATACGTGCTATGGGCGAACCACGAAGGCGGGTTCTGGTGGTTGCCCAGGACCGCGAGGTCGTGCGGGAGATCGCTGGTGCCGAGCCCGCCGGGCGCGCCACGCCGATCGACTGGGTGGCGGGTGCCGCCGAGGCGATCGATCTGCTGGGGCGCAGTTCGAACGGCGTCGTCATGGTCCTGGCCGACAAGCGGCTGGCGGACGGCACCCCGTTCGATGTGTTCCAGTATGTCCGCCGCGATCCCGGCTGCCCGTACCCCGGGATCGCGCTGGCGCTGCTCGGCGACGCCGTCACCGAGGCCGATCTCCGGCGCTCGGCCCTGCTCGGCTGCCTGCACGTGCTGGGCCGGCCGTTGCAGCCGGAGGCGATCGCGCAAGGGCTGGCGCGATGGCCTCTCGACCGCACCGACTTCATCGTCTCCGGCTCCTACATCGGCCCGGATCGCCGGCGGGCCAGCCGCCAGCAGATGGTCGAGCGCCGCACCGTTTCGGGGCCGGCCGAGCAGACCGTTGCTTCTACCGGCCTCGGGTTCGACATCCGGCCGTCGACGACCGTGTTCCGGTTCCGCCGCATGGCGACCGACGACCCCGATGCCGCGATCGCCCTCCGCAACGGCCTGACCCGGGAGGCGATCGAGCCGGCAAGGTCGCAGGTCCGCGTGAAGAAGGACCAGGCGATCGCCATGCTCGGGGTCATCCAGTACCGGATGGACGACGCCTTCGCGCGGCTGGGGGAGCACCCCGATCGCGAGGGGTTGAAGCGCCTGAACGGCGTCGCCCGCGAGGCGGCGGCCCTGACCGAGACCCGCGGACTCCAACTCGTCGGTGCGATCGTCCGGGGGCTGATCGGCCACACCGGCGGCAACCGGGCGCCGGGTGGCGGCTTGTTGGAGATCCTGCGGGCGCATCTGGTGGCCTTGCACAAGGCACTCGACGGCGGAATCGTCGACGATGGCGGGCCGGCGGGCCGGCAGATCCTGGCCACGCTGCGGAGCGCCGAGAACGCCTGCGGCGCCGGCGATGGCTGAACCGCCGGGCCATCTTGATCAGGGATATCCGGCGCCGTCGGCCCGTCCTGTCGCCGCGCCGACACGATCGGTCGCGGTCGCGGCAGCGATCGGTGCCATTCCCGTGTCTGATTCTCGCAGGCTCCGCGCCTGGTGCCGGGTAGCCGGCAGCCGTCAGGAGGGTTTGGCATGGCCGAGGACGACGACATCGTTCTTTCCGAGCTCGACGACGATGAACTCGTCCAGCAGATGCACGACGATCTTTACGACGGTCTCAAGGACGAGATCACCGAGTCCGTCAACATCCTGCTGGGGCGCGGCTGGAC
>CAYNFA010000189.1:0-7262 GCA_964396345.1 uncultured Thalassobaculum sp. | reverse complement strand
CGCCCGGACCAAGCGGGCCCAAAGAACGAGCGCCCCCCACACCCTGACGTCATCCCGGGCGCCGCGCAGCGGTGACCCGGGACCCACCCGCCGCTCCGTCAGCGGACCCTGGCAAGCCACCGTCGCACGGCGCCAGCCGGATCAGGTCCGAGGCGATTCCGAGCCGCCGGGGACGATGTTGGCGTCGACCATCTTCTGGGTCAGCAGGTTCGGCGCCGACTGGTCGGCCCCGTAGACCGGCACCGGGTGCGAGAACCCGCCCTGCTTCAGTTCCTCGGCCATCTTCATCGCCTGCCAGACGATGTCGTCGATGTCGATGTACTTGTAGCTGCCGGCGCGCCCCATCGAGATCACGCCGTCCGGCATGGCGTCGAAGTACTGGTAGGCGCGCGCGATCTCCTTCTTGATCGGCATCGGGTAGAGCTTGTTCTTGTGGCTGGGGATCTCGATGCCGAGCAGGGTCGACGGCGACTGGTGCTGGGTGAATTTCTTGTACTCGACGATCCGGGTGTACGGCTCGTCGCCGGCGTAATAGGTGAAGTAGGTCTTGTCCGGGAAGGCGTGCTCGACCGGCAGGATGATGGTCATGAACTCGCGGCCGACATAGGGCAGCTCGCCGTAGGCGTAGTTCAGCAGCATGTCGGGGGAGACGGTGTTCACGATCAGGTCGAAGGCGTGCCAGTCGCCGCCGATCTGCACCCGCTTGTTCGGGATATCGAACGCCTCGATCTCGGTGCCGAGCCGGACCGTGGCCTCGGCGGTCGCGACCTCGAAGTAGCGGTCATAGCCGTCCGGGGCCAGCGGGTAGGCCGAGATCGCCGTGTCCCAGCCCTCGCGCGGGCCGTCCTTGATCGCCACGCCCTTCGGCGACCAGCCGAAGTCGTCGAGCATGGCGTTGTTGGCGACCTGCCACATCTTGCGGGAGTACTTGTCGACCATCTTGCCGTACAGGGTCTTGCCGACCGAGGCGATCCAGTACTCCTCGAAGTTCTTCGCCGCCGTCCAGCCGCGGATCTCCTGGGATTCGGCGATCTCGCGCTCGATCGTCTCGCGTTCCGGCATGCGCGGGATGTCGTCGCGGTGGATCGGGAAGGTGTAGTAGTTGCGGTCGGCCTCGACGTAGGTGATGAACTCGTGGTCGAGCCGGCGCATCGGGACGATGGCGTTCAAATAGTCAAACAACTCCTCCATCGGGGTCAGGAAGTGCCGCGGCCCGAAGGTGAACGGATGGCCGCCGCGCCAGTGGGTCTTGACGCCGCCACCGAGGAACGGCGCCCGTTCCACCAGCGTCACGTCCCAGCCACCGATCAGCTGGATCTGGTGGGCCGCGGCACAGCCGGCGAAGCCGCCGCCGATGATCAATGCCTTCTTCATCCGCATGGTCTCCTTGCCGGAACGTCGCGCAGCGCGGCCGGCGGTCGAGTTGCTTGTTCGGTCAGGCCGGTCTCGCGGCGTCCATCGTCGCCCGCTCCGCCAGCCAGAGGTCGCCGTAGTCCACGTCGCGCCAACTGTCGAACCACGGCCCGCCGCGGGTGAAGTGGACGGCCGCCGGAACGCCTTCCGCCGGCTTCGGCATGCTGCCCTCGAGCCAGTTCCAGGTCGACGGCAGGGCGCCGATGGCCGCGTCCGGCGCCCACTGCATCCGGTGCAGATAGGCGCCGGACTGGGTGTTCACGACCTGCGGCGTCAGGCCGCGCGCCGCCGGGTGGCCGCAATTGAACAGCATGAGACTTGACCAGTTCTTGCGCGGGTAGCTGGTCTGGACGGCGCCATCCATCTTGGTGGTTTCGGCCGGTCGATGATCATGATGGACGCACATCACAGCCTTGCTGGAATCGGCGAGCGACAGCAGTTTCGCGATGTCGGCCAGCCACAGAAAGTCGCAGTCGCAGAACAGGGCCCACCCTTGATAGCCCGCCAGGTAGGGTGTAAGAAACCGCGTGTATGTGAACTCGGTGGACGCGAGCGGGTCTTTGGAACGCCAGTACAGTCCGCTGGTCCGCATTTCAGCCTGGACGATCGGTCGCACATCGACGGCGATTGACGACCGTCGGCGCAAGGACGCTTCGCAGACCCGAAAGGCGACCTCCTCCCGGCTGTCATGGCCGACGAACACTCGAAACGGCGACCCGATCGGTTCAGCATTCGTCATGATGACTTCTCGTATTTCCGCGGCGCAGCGCGCGCCCGCTTTAGCGGATCGCCGTCGGGCGGTCAAACCCCGCTCGCGGCCGGCGTGCCCGCTGGCGCCAAAGGGCGTATCATGGGCTTCGGGCGGCGTTGACGGTCGCGCCGGAAGCCGCAGGCAGGTGCGCCGATGAACGAGCCGATTGACGATACCAACCGCCACGTCGATTCCCGCGACGCGCTCGGCCACGCCTTCAAGCACTGCCGCTCGGCGTTCGTGGCCGTCGCGATGTTCAGCTTTGCGGTCAACCTGTTCATCCTTACCGTGCCGCTCTACATGTTCGCGGTCTTCGACAAGGTGCTGAGCAGCTACAGCGTCGCGACCCTCGGCATGCTGTTCGCGATGGCGCTGTTCGCGCTCGGTGTCCAGGGTGTGATCGACGTCGCCCGCTCGGGCGTGCTGATCGAGATCGGCAACTACCTGGACCGCAACCTGACCTCGCGGCTGCTGCACGCCTCGCTCGCCAACTCGCTGAAGCGCGGCAACCGGCGCGGCGCCAACGTGCTGCAGCGGTTCTCGATGGTGAAGACGTTCCTAACGAGCAACTCGATTTACTCGATCATGGACGTGCCCTGGATACCGCTGTTCATCGGGGTGCTGTTCCTGATGAACCCGCTGATCGGCTTGGTGGCGATTATCGGCGCGGTTCTGCTGTTCGGGCTCGCGGTGCTGAACGACCGGCTGTCGCGGGGGCCCCTGATGCGGGCCCAGAAATCCCTGATCCCGGCCTACAAGCGCGCTTCGGCCGCGGCGCGCAACGCCGACATCGTCGACGCCATGGGCATGACCCCGACGATCGTACGCTCGTGGCACGCCGACACCGAGGCGGCGATCTACCATCAGACCATGGCCTCGCGCCGCTCCGCAATCGTCAGCGCCGCCTCGAAATGGGCGCGCATGGTTATCCAGATCGGCATCATGTCGGTCGCAGCCTACCAGATGATCCAGCCCGGCAGCACCATGAGCCCGGGTGTGATGATGGCGTCGGTTATCCTGGTCGGCCGCGCCCTGATGCCGCTGGAAACCCTGATCGGCGGCTACCGCAGCATGGTCGAGGCCTACGAAGCCTACCAGGATATGGACGAGGCCCTAAAGTCTATGGTCGAGCGGCCGCGCCTTAGCGTTGTTCCGCCGAGGCCGATCGGCAACATCTCGGTCGAGAACGTCACCTACACGGTTCCCGGCGTCGACCGCCCGATCCTGTCGAACGTGAGCTTCGAGATCGCCGCTGGCGAGATCGTCGGCGTGATCGGACCGTCCGGCGCCGGCAAGACCACCTTGGCGACCTTGATGGTGGGCAATGAGCCGCCGACCCACGGCAATATCCGCCTTGACGGCACCGACGTCTACGCCTGGCCGTCCGAGGATCTCGGCCGCTACCTCGGCTACCTGCCGCAGAACGTCGAGCTGTTCGACGGCACGGTGCGGGACAACATCTGCCGCCTGCTGCCGGATGCGCCGCCGGCCGCGATCATCAAGGCGGCCGAACTGGCCGGGCTGCACGAGATCATCCAGCGACTGCCCAAGGAGTACGACACGCCGGTCGGCGACGCCGGCATGCTGATGTCGGGCGGGCAGCGCCAGCGGATCGGCTTGGCCCGGGCGCTGTACGGCGACCCGCTGCTGCTGGTGCTCGACGAGCCGAACTCGAACCTGGACAGCCAGGGCGAGGAGGCCTTGAAGAACACCCTGCACGCGCTCAAGGCACGCGGCTGCACCGTGCTGCTGATCGCCCATCGCATCAACGTGCTGCAGCATGTCGACAAGGTCCTGATCCTGCGTGACGGCGTGGTGCAGAAATACGCGCCGCGCGAGGACGTGGTCGGCCCGGTCCCTGCCCAAAACAAGCCGCAGATCGCGGCCAGCCAGGATGCCCCCTCCATCGCCAGCCGAGCGACGTCATGACCCTGGTCGAGCGCGACGCACCGTCCCTTCCTGCCCTGCCGAAGAACTTCGATCCCTACGAAGAGATCGCCAAGAAGGCGCGCCCGCACTGGAAACCCGCGGTGACCATGGGATACCTGGTCATCCTGGCGTTCTTCGGCGGCTTCGGCGGGTTCGCGGCGTTCGCGCCGCTGCAGAGCGCCGTGATGGCGTCGGCGGAGGTCCGGGTGGACAACGAGCGCAAGCTGATCCAGCACCCGGAAGGCGGCATCGTCACCGAGATCAACGTGCGGGAAGGCCAGCGCGTCCAGGAGGGCGACGTGCTGGTCCGGCTCGACCCGACGCGCGACCGGGCGCAGTCAAACACCCTGCGCAAGCGCTACCTGGGCGCGCTCGCGGATCGCGCGCGGCTGATCGCCGAGCGCGACGCGCTGGTCGATATCCCGTTTCCCCAGGAGGTCCTCGACGAGCTCTCCGACCCGGAGATCGCCGAGCTGGTCCAGGGCCAGCGCGCCGTCTTCCAGTCGCGCCGCAATTCTCTCCAGGGGCAGGTCAGCCTGATCCTGGGGCAGGTCGACCAGGCCCGCTCGCAGATCGAAGCGGTGCGGCTCGAACGTGGCGCCGTCGAAGAGCAGCTGGCGCTGATCCAGCGCGAGCTGGCGTCGGTGCGCGAGCTTTACGAGAAGGGCCTGGAGCGGCTGCCCCGCCTGCTGGCGCTCGAGCGCAACCGGGCGGCTTTGAGGGGCCAGGTCGGTCGGCTCAGCGGTTCGATCGCCCAGCTCGAGAAGCAGATCGGCGAGTCGGAGATTCGCATCGCCCAGGTCGAGCGCGAGTTCCAGCGCGACGTCGCCACCCAACTCGACGGGGTGGTCGAGCAGATCCAGAACCTGAGCGAGCAGCGGCCGGTGGTGTCCGCCTCGGTCCGCCGCCTGGAGATCAGGGCCCCGCGATCCGGCCGCGTCATTGACCTGAAGGTCCACACGGTCGGGCACGTGATCGGCGGCCGCGAGGCCTTCATGCAGATCGTTCCCGAGGACGAGGACCTGGTCGTGGTGGCGCGGGTGCGGCCCCGCGACATCGACGCCCTGAACAACGGCGTCACCAAGGTCCAGGTCCGGATGTCGGCGTTCAGCCAGCGCTTCATGCACCCGGTCGAGGCGGAGCTCGAGTCGATCTCCACCGACGTGGTGGTGGATTCCGACGGCAGCGCGCCGTACTACCGGGCGATCATCCGGCTCGACCCGACCTCGCGCGAGCACATCCTGGGCGACGTCGAGCTGACGTCCGGCATGCCGGCGACGGCGATGATCGGGGTTGGCGAGAAGACCTTGCTGACCTACCTCATCGAGCCATTGTCCCGAAGCATTTCGGACTCGCTCCGAGAGCCATGATCGCCGCGGACGCCGCCGGCCCCGGCGCGCCCGGGGACGCGCCCAGGGACCGGCGCCGTATCCTCTACCTGTCGAAGCATTTCGGCTTCCCGCTCGGCGGCATCCGGATCGCCCATCACCACGTGGCGATGCTGGTCCGCAACGGGTTCGACGCCCGCATCCTGCTGATCGACGAAAAGCGCGACGCGCACTTCGACGGGGCGGTACCGACCGACTCGATGATGCCGTCGTTCGCGATCCGGCCGACCGACCTCGTGGTGATCCCGGAGCCCTGGGGAAGCCACATCCGCCAGTTCAGCCGGTATCCGGTCCGTCGCTACGTGTTCTGCCAGAACCACTTCTACGCCTTCCACGGGCTCGGAGACGCGGCAGGCTACGCGGAGGCCGGGATCGACACGGTGTTCTGCTGCAGCGAGGTGATCTCGGACTTCCTCACCACGGTCATGGGGCTTGAGCGGGCACCGATCATTCACAACGCCATCGACCACGCGGTCTTCAAGCCGGCCGCGAAGCGCCGCCAGATCGCCGTGATGCCCCGCAAGATGAAGATCGAGGCGCGGTTCATCGCCGGCTGCTTCAAGCGCCGCTACCCGGAATTGGCCGGAATCCCGTGGGTCGAGATCGAGGGCCTTCCGGAGGCCGAGGTTGCCGAGATCCTGGGCGCCAGCGCCGTGTTCCTCGCCCTCGGCCGAATCGAGGGCTTCGGGCTGCCGCCGATCGAGGCGATGGCCAGCGGTTGTCTGGTGGTCGGCTTCACCGGCGACGGCGGACGCTCCTTCGCGAACCCCCAAAACGGCCTGTGGTGCGAGCCGGAGGACTGGGTCGGCTGCACCGATCTCCTGGCGCGGGCGGTTCGCGAGCACGACGCCGATGGCGGCCGGCTGCGGGTCGACGAGGGCATCCGAACGGCATCGGCGTTCACCCTGGAGCGGATGGAGCGCGAACTGGTCGCGTTCTGGCAAGCCGAGATCGCGCGGTGATGGCGACCCCCAAGGCGATCGACTACGACGCCGGCCTTCGCCTTGCCTCACGGCTGCTGTCCGTCGGCCGGGTTCGCGACGCGCAGCGCTGGGCGGACCAACTCTGCCGCCATCGACCCGACGATCCGCGGGCGCACAACCAGGCCGGTCTGGCCCGGCAGCGCGCCAACAGGCCGTCCAAGGCGGTTTCACACTTCCGCCGCGCCCTGCTGCTGCAGCCCGACGCCGCCGAGGTCTGGGCGAACCTGGGAAACGCCTTGCGGCACGCCGCGGCCTTCGACGCATCGTTCCGATGCCGTCGCTTCACGGTGTTTTGCCAGCCGGACCTGCCGGGGGCGCGGATGGCGCTGGGGCACAGCCTGCTGGCGGCCGGCGACTACCGCGCCGGCTTCGCCGAGCACGAGCATCGCCCGCATCGGCTCGAGGCGTTGGGGCGGTACGCCGCCCTCGGCGTCGCCGCCTGGGATGGCCGCACGCTGGACCGCAAGCGGCTGTTGGTGGTGGCGGAGCAGGGAGCCGGTGACATCGTGCAGTTCCTGCGGTTCGTCCGGCCGCTGGCCGATCGCGGCGTGGCGGTCACGGTGGCGTGCGGCGAGCCGATGGAACGGCTGGTGCGGTCCACGCCCGGTGTCGCGGCCACGGCCCCGAAATGGCCGGAGGAGTCGCCGACCGGGTACGACGGCGTCGAGCTGCTGATGAGCCTGCCGGCGCGACTGGGCGTCGACCTGGACAACCTGCCGGCGCCGGCGCGCTACCTGGAGCCGCCGCCGCCCCGGCGCCGCCTGGCCGAGGACGGCGATCTGCGCGTCGGACTCTGCT
>CAYNFA010000188.1:0-7276 GCA_964396345.1 uncultured Thalassobaculum sp. | reverse complement strand
CACCGCGGGCTCGGCCATGTCGGCGAGAATTTCGGCGCCGATTCCCAGAACACTGTCGCCAAGCTCAAGGGCTTCGCCGCGATCGGCCACAACCGCTACGCCACCACTGGCGAGACGGCGATTCGCAATGTCCAGCCGCTGTTCGCGGATTTCGAGTTCGGCGGGTTCGCGCTCTGCCATAACGGCAACCTCACCAACGCCGTCCTGCTGCGCCAGCAGCTGGTCCGGCAGGGCTGCCTGTTCCAGTCGACCACCGACACCGAGACCATCGTCCACCTGATCGCCCGTTCGCGCCGCCGTACCGTGGTCGACCGTCTGATCGAGGCGATGAACCAGGTCGACGGCGCCTACGCGCTGGTCTGCCTGTCCAGTTCAGCGATGATAGGCCTGCGGGACCCGAACGGGGTTCGACCGCTGATCCTCGGCATGCTGGGCGACGCGCCGATCCTGACGTCGGAAAGCTGCGCCCTTGACATCATCGGCGCCGATTTCGTGCGCGATGTCGAGCCCGGCGAAATGCTGGTGATCGACAGTGACGGAATCCAGTCATACTTCCCCTTCCGCCCGGCCCAGCGCCGCTTCTGCATCTTCGAGTACATCTACTTCGCCCGGCCGGACAGCCTGGTCGAGGGGATCAGCGTCTACGCCGCCCGCAAGGCGATCGGCGCCGAGCTTGCCAAGGAATCCGGGGTCGACGCCGATGTCGTGGTGCCGGTGCCGGATTCCGGCGTGCCCGCCGCGGTCGGCTATGCCAGTGCCGCCGGCATCCCCTTCGAGCTTGGCATCATCCGCAACCACTATGTCGGACGGACCTTCATCCAGCCGACCGACCAGGTCCGCCACCTCGGGGTCAAGCTGAAGCACAACGCCAACCGTGCCCAACTCACCGGCAAACGGGTGATCCTGGTCGACGACTCGATCGTGCGCGGCACCACCTCGACCAAGATCGTGGAGATGGTCCGCCAAGCCGGGGCCAGTGAAGTTCACATGCGGATCGCCAGCCCGCCGACCACCCACTCCTGCTTCTACGGGGTGGACACGCCGGAACGCGAGAAGCTGCTGGCGTATCGCATGTCTGTCGAGGAGATGGCCCGGGTGATCGGGGTCGACAGCCTCGCCTTCATCTCCATCGACGGGCTGTACCGCGCCATGGGCGAGCCGCAGCGCAATCCTGAGGCGATTCAGTACTGCGACGCCTGCTTTACCGGCGATTACCCGATCGCGCTGACCGACCGCGATGGCGGAACCGCCGCCCGCCAGCTCTCGCTGCTTGCCGAAGCTTCCTGAGGCCATCATGTCCGCTCGTCTCGAGGGGCGTATCGCCCTGATCACCGGCGCGTCGCGTGGCATCGGTGCCGCCGTCGCCGAAGCCTTCGCCCGTGAGGGTGCGCACCTGATCCTGGTTGCCCGCACCGTCGGCGGCCTGGAGGAGACCGACGACCGCGTGAAGGCGGCGGGCGGCAGCGCCACTCTGGTGCCACTCGATCTCACCGACTACCCGGCTGTCGACCGGCTCGGCGCCTCGATCTTCGAACGTTGGAAGAAGCTCGACGTGCTGGTCGCCAACCACGGCACCCTGGGCGTGCTGACGCCGATCGCCATGTACGCGCCGAAGATGTGGGACGAGGTCATGGCGGTGAACCTGTCCGCCAGCCATCGGCTGATCCGCAGCCTCGACCCGCTGCTGCGGCAGTCCGACGCCGGCCGCGCGATCTTCGTGACCTCCGGTGCCGCCGTCGGCGAGCGTCCCAACTGGGGCGCTTACGCCGCCTCCAAGGCGGCGCTCGAGGCGATGGTCCGCAGCTACGCCGGCGAGACCCGCAAGACCAGCCTGCGGGTCAACCTGCTGAATCCTGGCGCCACGCGGACCACGATGCGAGCAACCGCGTTCCCGGGCGAGGATCCGCTGACCCTGAAGACCCCGGAGGACATCGCACCGGTGTTCGTCGAGCTTGCCGATCCGGCCTGCACCCGACACGGCGAGCGGATCGACGCCCAGGGCTGAACCGACGCGTCGCGCGGGCTGGTTTGGTGGTCACCCCGACGCGGATGGCCCTGTCGGAGCCTCGGAGGGGAGGCGAACGCGGACCCGGGTGCCGGAACCCGGCCGGCTGTCGATGTCGATGCCGCCGGCGTGGCGGTCGACCAGCGTCCGCACGATGGCGAGACCAAGCCCACGCCGACCCGGCCAGCCTCCCAGGTTGATTCGCCCTGCCAGAACGGCTCGAAGACATGCGGCAGGTCCTGGAGATCGATCCCGACCCCCTAGGGAAGCGGAACCCGCTCGAAGCCCCGCACATCCGACAGATAGCGACGACCCGAGACATCGATCTCGCCGAAGCGCCCGCCGTTCGCAGCGGCCCCGGCCACCGGGGCCTGGAAGGCGGCCCCCGATACCGATGGGATCCCGGTTGTCGGAATCGGCTCGAAGAGCGCCGCACAGCGCTCGGGCCGCTCCGGCAGGGCCACCACTTGACCGTCGCGATCGACGATGGACGCCACCTCGTTGGCGCCGGACAGTTGGTCGAGGAAACCCGAGAACGCAGCCAGCTCGATATAGACCGCGACTCCGCGCCAACTTCCGCCGTCGACGCCGAGCATGGCGTTGGCGGTGCTGACCCCCGGGCGACGGGACGCGAAGAACACATAGGGCTCGGTCCAATTCGCAGCGTCCGCCTCAACGGCCGCCGAGAACCAGGGCCGCAGCCGCGGATCGAAGTCGTCCTCCGGATCCTCCCAGGTCGACAGCACGCGGAAATCGTCGTCCCGCCGACGGAACCTGACGCGCCGCTCGCCGTCGATCACCTCGATCACCTTGACCACGACGCCATCCGGTGCATCGACGCCCGCGCGCCCTCGCGATCACGACCAGTGACGCAGCGGCGAGCTGTATGCCGGCGATGGTCAGCACCACCCGACATTTCAGGCGCGCCCACGGCCTCCGTCGCGGCCTCGGCCCTTCGGCATACTGAGCCTCGCCGGCCGCGGTCACGAGCCGCGGGACGTCAGCTCCATGCCGCGGATCGCCAGCTCGAGGTTCTGAAGGGTCTGCCGGAGCAGCTTGGCCTTGGACGCGCTCTGGTTCTCGTACTGCAGCGCGAACCGAATGCCATCGGCGCGCGCCTTGAGACGGGCGAGGCGGACATCGCCCTGGTCGGCGGTGAGAGCGCGCGCCGTACGGGGAAACGGCGCCGGGCGCGGCGCGGGGGTGGTTGTCGGGGAGCGGCGCGCCGCAGTCCCCGGCTTGCCGGCGATTCCGCGATCATACGCATCGGCGAGATCGCCGATCGTCAATCGTCCCGGGGACCGGGCATCGCGCCGCTGTCTCATGCTGCCTATCCGGTTGCGCTCACCGGCGTTCATGGTACCGCGGATCATCCCGGGCGACACCCGTGTCAGCCGTCGTCGGTGTAGGGATTGCGACGCTGGCGGAGATTCAGCCGGATCGGCACGCCGACCAGACCGAATTCGTCGCGCAGGCCGCCGGTCAGGTAGCGGACGTAGGAATCCGGCAACTCGGCCGCCTGGCTGACGAACGCCGCGAAAGTCGGCGGTCGCGCCTTCACCTGGGTCATGTAGCGGATCTTGACGCGGCGCCCCTTGGCGAGCGGCGTGGGATGCGCCTCCAGCATGGCTTCCAGCCAGCGGTTCAGGCGCGCCGTCGGGACCCGGGTGTTCCAGCGGTCGTAGGTGTCCAGCACCGCGTCCAGCAGCTTCGTCAGGTTGGTGCCCCGGGCCGCCGAGATCGGGATCCATGGCACCCCTCTGACCTGGGTCAGCGAGGTGTCGAGCCGGTCCCGCAGGATGCGACTGGCGGTGTTCTTGTCGTCGACGGTGTCCCACTTGTTCGCAGCGATCACCAGCGCCCGGCCCTCGTCGAGGGCCATGCGGGCGATCGTAAGGTCCTGCTTCTCCAGCATGGTCTCGGAGTCCAGCACCAACAGCACGACATGAGCGTACTTGACCGCCCGCCGGGTGTCGGCGGTCGACAGGCGCTCCAACTTCTCCGAGACCCTCGCCCGTCGGCGCAGTCCGGCGGTGTCGACCAGCCTGATCGGCCGACCTCGATACTCCCATTGCACTTCGATGGCGTCACGGGTGATCCCGGCCTCCGGACCGGTAAGCAGCCGGTCCTCGCCGATCAGGCGGTTGACCAGGGTCGACTTGCCGACGTTCGGGCGTCCGACCACAGCCAGTCGGATCGGCCCGACCTCCTCGACCTCAGGCTCAACCTCCTCGCCTTCGGGTGGCTCGTCCTCGAACGGCTCGAACTCCGGTGCGGGTTCGGGCAGCTCGCCCTTCTCCTCGGCGATCTTTCGGATGACGTCGTACAGTTCGCCCATGCCCTCGCCGTGCTCGGCGGAGATCGGTACCGGATCGCCCAGGCCGAGCGCGTAGCACTCCGCAAGACCGGACATTCCGGCCCGGCCCTCGCATTTGTTGGCGAGCAGGACCACCGGGGTGGCGACCCGCCGCAGCCAGTCGGCGAAATGCGCGTCGAGCGGCGTCACCCCGGCCCGAGCGTCGATCAACATCAGGACGAGATCGGCCTCCTCCACCGCCCGCTCGTTCTGCCGGCGCATGCGCGCCTCCAGGCTGTCGTCGAACGCGTCCTCGAGCCCGGCGGTGTCGATCAGCCGGAACGACAGGTCGGCGATCCGGCCGTCGCCTTCGCGGCGATCGCGCGTAACGCCGGGCGTGTCGTCGACCAGGGCGTGACGGGTTCCGGTGAGACGGTTGAACAGCGTCGACTTTCCGACGTTGGGGCGACCGATGACGGCGACCTTTATGGGCACGGGTCGCTCTCCTTAGCGGTAGGCGTGGAGCGTACCGTCGTCGCTCAGGATGTAGACGGTTTCGCCGGCAACCACCGGCGAGAGATAGACCGCGTCCCCGATCTCGATATGCCCCAGCAATTCCCCGGTGTACGGCGAGATCGCGTAGACGAAACCGTCGGAGCTGCCGACCAGCAGCCGGTCGCCGACCAGCACGGGGCCGGTGTACTGGATCGCCCCCTCGCGATCCTCCATGTCCGTGAACGGTGGCAGACGGTGCACCCACCGAACCCGCCCGTCACGACGCGACATCGCGATCACCTCGCCGCGCAAGCCGGTAACGAACAGGTAGTCGCCGGCAAGCCAGGGCATGTGGACGCTGCCGATGGGACGCTCCCAGACCCGCGCGCCGGTCCGGACGTCGATCGCCGCCATCCGGCCGGCGTGGCTGACGGCAAAGGCCAGGTCGCGATCGATCACGGGATTGCCGCGGATGTCCGCCAGCCGGGCGATCGCGCTCAGCGAACGGATGCTCGACAGGCTTTCCACCCAGACGACCCGGCCGTTCTCGGCCAGCAGCGCGTAGATCTCCCCGGATGAATACGGCGCCAGCACGGTCGAGCCGGAGACTGCCGGCGCCGCACCGCCGAGCAGCGCCGCCACTTCGTTGATCCCCTGGTGCTCCCAAAGCCGCCGTCCGTCGTCGGCGGCGAGCGCGATCATTCGGTTCTCGAGGGTGACGATGTAAACCTGCCCGTTGGCCACGGTGGGAGATCCCCGGACCGGACCGGTCAGGCGGACACGCCAGATTTCGCGTCCGTCCTCGGCCGCCAACGCCATCGCCTCGCCGACGCCCGTGGCCGCGTAGACACGATCGCCCTCGGCGGCGATGCCGCCGGCGTAGACCGCCTCGTCATCGCCCGGATTGAGGCTCTTGGACCAGAGGACACGACCGTTTGCGGGGTCGATCGCCGAGAGCTCGGCCTCGGCGTCGATCACGAACAGACGACCGCCGGCAATGATCGGCTGGCTCAGCAAGGCGGCTTCGTCGTCACCGCCGTCGCCAATCGACGTCGACCATGCCTGGCTGAGGACCTCGGCCGCGGCCAGGTGGCCAGGGCTCTTCGATGCGTCGCCGCCGGACTGCGGCCACTCCGGGTTGGCGAACGGTGGCGGCAGGGTAACCGGCACCGTCTCGATCGACGTGTCGGGCCGGATCAGGTCGTCGTCGGTGAGGATGGCGATCCGCTCGCCGGGCAGCGGCGGGTTTTCCTTCTCGCCGAAGAAGCCGCCCGAGCCGCAGGCCGACAGGGTCAGCAGCGCGATGACAACGCCAACCGGAAACACGCGCCCGGTCGTCCAGGTCCTTGCGGCGGCCATGATGCGGTTCCCCTCCGTCAACCGCCGAGGGCCCTGACCATCTCGGTCGCGCGGGCGCGCAACAGGCCGGGTGTAGCGGTATCGTCGGCCAGGGTCTTGTAAAGTTCAGCGGCGCGGTCGGTCTCGCCCGCCTGCAAACGGAGCGCCGCCTCGGTCTCGACCGCGAGCGGCCGCCAAGGGTTGCCGGCGGCGAGCGCCGGTGCCAATTCCTCGATCAGCGTTGTCGCCTCGGCCTTGCCGATCCGCAGCCGCACCGCCCAGATGCGGGCGAGGTCACCGTAGGGCGCGACGGCGCCTGCAGCGACCGCTCGCAGGGCTTCGACCGCACCGTCGGTGTCGCCGGCCTCGGCCAGGGCCGTGGCTTGGCGCATGCGGGCGATGGTCGCGTAGCCGGCGCCGGCGTCGTCGGCCAGCGACCCGAACGCCGCGGCACCCTCGCGCGCCTGCCCCGCCTCGACCAGCGCGGCGGCCGCTTCGTAGCGGTCACCCCGGTCGGCCTGGAGATCGGCGTTGTAGCGGGTCCAGAACACGTTGCCCGCGACCGCCAGAACGATGCCGACCGCCAGCGCGATCAGCCAGCCGCCGTAGCGCTGCCAGAGCTTCGCGGCGCGCTCCTGCTGGAGTTCATCGTCGATCTCGCGGAAGATATCGGCCACGGTCTGCTCTCCTGATCGGCGACCGGGGGCCCGGCCACCGCTGGCTGCGGGCGCGCCACCGTACCGGCGCGCACCCTCGAAATCAAATTCGCCGACGAATGCGGCGTCAGCCGGGGTTTACCCTAAGCGCGAATTCAGGAAAACTCCCTACTGACAACGCGGCAACCGCGGGAACCGATCCGGACGATGGACAATCTGATACGCTTCCATAAAGACCGGAAATCTGTCGCACGCTTCTTCTTCACTCGCGGTGAGCTCGGACAGCTCCTGTCGCTCTACGCCAGCCGAGTGGCGTCCGGAGAGTGGCGTGACTACGCGCTCGACCAGCTCGACGACATGGTGATGTTCTCGATCTTCCGGCACAGCCAGGAACGCCCGCTCTATTCGGTCGCGAAGGTGCAGTCGCGCGGGCAACGCCGGCCGAGCTACGCGCTGTTCAGCGGGCCGAAGCGCATCAGGACCAGC
>CAYNFA010000187.1:0-7280 GCA_964396345.1 uncultured Thalassobaculum sp. | reverse complement strand
CGCGTCGGCGTGCCGCCGCGCTGGTCGGGCGAGCCGATCGACGGCAAGACCCTGCTGATCATGGCCGACCAGGGGGTGGGCGACGAGCTGCTGTTCTCCTCCTGCGTTCCCGACGTGCTTCGCGCCGGCGCCCGGGTGGTCCTGGAATGCGACGCCCGGCTGCTGGCGCTGTTCCGGCGATCGTTCCCCGCCGCGTTCGTGCATCCCTATGACCGCAGCGGCACCCGTGACCGTCCCGTGCAGCGCTACGACTGGATCCCCGAGGACCGGAGGCCCGACCTGTCGATCGAGGCCGGCGGGCTGATGCGCTGGTTTCGGTCATCGGTCGAGGCCCTGGACGCCGCCGGGCGGCCGTGGCTGATCCCCGATCCCAACCGGGTGGCCGAGATGCGCGCGGCGCTCGACCGCCTGGGGCCCGGGCCGAAGGTCGGGGTCGCCTGGCGCAGCATGCGGCTGAGCGAGGTCCGCAACATCCACTATCCCGGCCTCGCGGCGTTCGAGCCGATCCTGGGTGTGCCGGGCATCATTCCGGTCTGCCTGCAGTATGGCGCGGGCTGGCAGGAGGAACTGCGGTTGGCCGGGCGGGCGATCGCGAGCGTTTCCGGGCTCGACACCACCGCCGACCTCGACGGGGTGACGGCGCTGGTGTCCTGCCTCGATGCCGTGATCTGCCCGTCCAGCACGCTCGGCTGGATCGGGGCGGGGGTCGGGACGCCGGTCTGGCTGCTGTACAACACGCCGTGCTTCTTCGAGGCGGGGACGGATCGAATCCCTGGGTTTCCGACCAAACGCCCCTACGGCAAGGAATACGCGGCACCGTGGGCGCCGCTGATCAGGCGCGTGGCGTCCGACCTTGCCGCCTGGACGCGCCCGCAGCCCGGTGCCGGAGCGTGACCGAGACGACGCCCCCTCCCGGCAGCCGGCCCGATCCCGAGGCCTTCGAGCGTGACATGCGCGCCCGGTTCGTTACCCGGGAGAACCTGGAGAAGCTGTTCCGGCTGGTCATGCCGCATCTGGAGTCCGGGCGGCCGGCGCTGGTCTACATACTCACCCAATCCGACCGGATCGGCCATTTCACGATCGAGCCGCAGATCCTGCGGACGCTCTACGGCGACCGGTACGCGCGTATCATCGTCGTCACCCCGCCGATGGACAGGCCGGGCACCAACGCGGCGGTGCGCGACTGCTTCGCCGGCAACTTCGTGTGGGTCGAGACTGATGACCCGGTCATCCAGGCCATGGGGTTCATCGATGGCGGCATCGCCGACCTCAAGCATCTTCACCTGCTGCTGCAGTCGCCGCGCCTGCTGATCGTCGACTGCTGGCGCAAGGTCGTTGGCGGTGTCCGACCCTCGATCCTGACCCTTCCCGAAAGGGTCCGCGAGCGTGGCCACGCGCAGCTTCGCTCGATCGGCATCGACCCGGATGCGCCGTTCGCGTTCTTCCACATGCGCACCCTGAAGTACCGCGAGGAGCAGGACCATCACGGCCACCGCACGGCCGGGATCGAGGGCTACGCGGCGTCGATACGGCGCATCCTGGCCGCCGGCTTCCAGGTCGTCCGGATCGGTGAGCCGGGGCTGGAGCCTCCGGGCTGGATGGCCGACGGCTATGTCAGCCTGCCGGACGCCCTTCCAGGCCTGGCGCCGCAGGACAGGGCGGTCGACCTCGCGGTGCTGGCGGACGCCGCGTTCGGGACGGCGCAGAACTCCGGCCCGATCTGGGTCGCGGCGGCGTTCGGCACGCCGACGCTGCGCACCAACACGCCGTTCGAGCACTTGAACCTGCCGTACAACCGCGACCTGTCGCTGTTCAAGCGCTACCGGGACCGGGCATCGGGCCGGCTGTTGGGCTATCGCGAGATCCTGGACCGCACCCTGCCTTCGGTGTTCCGGGATGCCGACTTCGATCGGATGGGGATCGAGTTCGTGGATAATTCCGCCGAAGCGATCGACGCGGCGACCGACGAGTTCCTGGCGGTGGTGAAGGGTGCGCCCGGCCAATTGCCGGGCGCCAGCCATGACCGGTTCTTGTCGCTCGGGGCCGACTACGAGCGCCGGATTTGCGCCGACGCCTGGTTTCGCCAGGAAAACATGGATTTCTACGGCTATGCCCACCGGTTCGGCGAGATCGCGGCGGCGAACCTCGAGGAGGCGGTCGACCTGCTCGCCTGAAGCGTTTGTCGGTTTGCCCCACCCCACCAAGATTGATCTGTGGGCACCGCAACGGATCGATTACGCTGCGTGACCGGTGGTTGGAAGTGCATCCGGCCGAACGTTCGGTAGTCAAATGCGGTCAGGGATGGGCGGCATGGATCGTCTCGGTTGGCTGATTGTCGCCGTTGCTAGCGTTCTCGCCGTGGCGGGTCCCGCTTCCGCCCAGTCTCGACCGGCGGCGCAGCCGGGTGGCGAGGTGCTGGCGGCGATCTCGGACCTCACGAACTGGATCAAGGTCTCGGGCGGCGGCGAACTGGTCACCTCCGGGCCGGTGACGGTGTCGTCCGGGCCGGCGGGTGACGCCATTCGGTTTCCCGGGCTGACCCTGCGCGCGCCGGACGCGGTGGTGAGCTTCGGGGATTTCGACGTCACCCGCAGCGCCGGCCTCGCCGGGGGGCTTTGGAGGCTCACCGGCTCCCTGCCGGCGCGGGTCACGGTCGAGACGCCGGGCCTGCCGGCGACCGTCGTCTCGACCGGCGGGTCGGCCTTCGACGTCGAGATCGACCCGCGCAACGGCATGATCGGCAACGCGCGGATCAACGCCTCCGACACCGCGGTCGTCCTCGAGTCGATTGGACGCATGACGATCGCGGCGCTTCAGATCGGCAGTGACTTGCGCCCCGCCGGCGGCGGCAAGACGACGGTGACCTCCACCTACCGCCTGGACGGGCTGCGGCTCCAGGCGGAACCGGATTCCGCCGGCGCTGCCCCCGCCGAACTCGCCAGGGCCGGGTCGATCACCGGGACCATGCGCCTGGACGGGGTGGACTGGGATCGGCTTGCCGACCTGCAAAGCTTCGTGCTCGCCAATCAAACCGGGCTTGCCGCCGGCGACGACTCGGGACTGGCCGACCGGTTCGAGGCACTTCTCACGACGCCGGACCTGATCGCGGACGGCTTCGATTTCCGGTTTGGCGTGGCGGACATCTGGGTCGGCGAGATCGACGGCACGGGCCCGGTCTCGCTGGCCAGGGGCGACTTCCACGTCGGGCTGTCCGGGCTGACGGGGACCAGCGCCGGCGCCAGCATCGGCTACGCCCACGAGGGGCTGTCGGTGCTCAGCCCGTTGCCGATGGACGCCGCCGCCATGCCGGAGGCTTTGGCAATCGAGATCGCCGTCGACCGGCTTCCGGGGGCCCGGCTGGTCGGCCTTCTCGGCGCCGGCGATGATGACGATGGGCAGATGACGCTGGCGGCCCTGCGCGAGGCGGGCACCACCGCCCGGGTGGCGGGCGCGCGGATCCGCATGAACGGTACCGGGGCCGACCTCGACCTGGAAATTGCGGCTTCCGCCACTGCGCCCGACGGCGTGGTCGGCAGGGTCGACATGTCGGTGCTCAACCTCCACCGCCTCGTCGAGGCGTTGGGTCCGCTGGTGACCGACGAACTTGCGGCGATCCAACTCGCCGCGGCCCTCGGACAGCGCGCGCAGGGCGCCGACGGCGTGACGCATCGCTGGGTGATGGCGCGCGACGCCGGCGGGCTGACCACCCTCAACGGCAACGACATCAGCGCGCTTGTCGGGGACGGCATGGCCATGCTGGAGTCCGGCGGCGAGGTGGACGCCGACGAACCCGCTGACCAGGAGCAGGCGGAAAGCGCGGCGGGCATCTCAGCGGCGTTCGTCGCCGAGCGCCTCGAGGAATTCGGGATCGCGACGACCGTTGAGCGGGACAGTGCCGGCGACCCCTCGATCAGCGCCTTCCTCGGCGGCCCGCTCGACGGTGAGGCGCTGGGGGTGCAGTTCTTTGAGTGCGCTTCCGATGGCGTTTGCGACAGCGCGATGATCCATCTCGGCCTGGAGAGCGACCAGCCGGTCCCGCTCGCCCGCGTCAACGACTGGAACAGCAACGAGCGGTGGGTGCGGGCCTATCGGGCGGACGACGGCGCCGTCTGGCTCGAGATGGATGTTCCAGGCGGCGCCTCGGCCGCGTCCGCCGACGCCGCGATCAAGCGCTTCCTGGAATCCGCCGAGCGGTTCGTCGACGAGGTGATGGCGGGGCGGTGAGCGCGGCCTGGTCGCATCAGGACTCGGCGGACGGCCGGTCGCGGGTGACAGTGACTTTCCGCCGGGTCTCCCGATAGGTGATGTAGAGCCCGCTCGCCACGATCACCCCGGCGCCGACGAAGGTCCAGACGTCGGGGAAGGTGCCGAACGCCAGCCAACTCAGCACCGTCGCCATGATCAGCTGGCCGTAGGCGAACGGCGACAGCACAGACGCCTCGCCGATCTGGAACGCCCGGATGATGAAGTAGTGGCCGATCCCGCCGATCAGGCCGAGCAGGCAGAACAACCCGATGTCCAGCGCCGTGCGCGGCGTCACCCAGTCGAACGGCACCACCATCGACGACAGCACCGCGCCGACCACGGCGATGTAGGTGATCGAGGTCTCCGGCGTGTCGACCGAGGAGGTCTTGCGGGTGACGATCTGGTAGAGCGCGTAGGTGAAGGCGGTTACCAGGACGAGAAGCATCGCCCAGTGGGTCTCGGTGCCGCCGGGACGGATGATGATCATCGCCCCGGCGAAGCCGACGGCCACCGCCGCCCAGCGCCGCGGCCCAACGGCCTCGCCGAGCATTGGGGCGGCCAGCGCCGTGACGATCAGCGGGCCCGTGAAGTTGATCGCGCTGGCGGTCGGCACCGGGATCCAGCGCAGCGCGGTGAAGAAGCAGACCGTCGACACGAACATCAGCAGCGAGCGGATGATGTGCACGCCCGGCCGGGTCGCCCGCAGCAGGCCGAGGCCGTGGCGGGGCATGAACATCGCCACCATGAACACCAGGTGCCCGGTGTACCGCGCCCACAGGATCTGCGTGGTCGGGTAGTCGGTCGAGAGGTACTTGGCCGCGACGTTCATGAACGGCAGCAGCGTGATCGACGCTCCCATGAACAGGAAGGCGATCATCATCTCTCGGGACCCCGGTCGGGCCGGTGGGGCGGAAGGCGGGTTGCCGGACGGCATCCGCGGAGCCTAGGGGTGCGGTGCAACAACGGCAAGGGGCGCCGGTGCGGCCACGGCGCCAGCCCGGATCCCGTGTGCCCCCTACTTCATCGCGACGGTCCACTTCGGGTCACCCACTCGATCACCCAGCCCGCGGTCAGCCCGTGGATGACGCTCGAGGCGAAGATCGTGAAGGCGACGGTGGCCCAGAGCGGGCCCTCGTTGACGAATTCCAGGTGGGTGGCGGCGTAGGCCAGATAGTAGATCGACCCGATCCCGCGCACCCCGTAGGCGGCGACCACGGCCCGTTCCCGGCCAGACAGCCCGGCGCCGGCCAGGGCGACCCAACCGAACAGCGGGCGGATCACCAGGATCAGCGCCAACCCGATCGCCATGTGCTGCCAGTCGAGCTCGGGCAGCAGCATCGGCAGGATCCCGCCGATCATGACCAGCAGGAGCGCCGTCAGGGCGTGCTCGATGGCCTCGATGAAACTGTGCAGCTTGGCGTGGAACTCGTGCTCGGCCTCCACCCGGCGCAGCGTCAGCCCGGCGACGAACACGGCGATGAAGCCGTACCCCTCCACCAGCTCCGTGACGCCGTAGCAGAACAGCACGCCGGCCAGGGCGATCACGCCCGATCCCGTGTCAGCCAGCACGTTACCCCTCGGGATGGTGAAAACGACCCTTCCCAGAAGCCAGCCGATCGCCGCGCCCGCCAGCGTCCCGACGGCGATCCGGTAAAGCACGTCGCGCGCTACCCAGTCCAAGCCCCAACTGGAAGGCGCGAAGCCCTCCACCGCGACGATCAGGCAAAGATAGACGAACGGGAACGTCAAACCGTCGTTCAGCCCGGCTTCGGCGGTAAGCGAGAACCGGACAGGATGCTCGCCACCTTCGGTCGGCGGGCCGACCTGGACGTCACCGGCCAGCACCGGATCGGTTGGGGCCAGGACGCTGCCGAGCAGCAGGGCGCCCGCCATCGTCATGCCCACCAGCCACCAACCGAGCAGGGCGACCGACAAAATTGTGAGCGGCATGACGATGGCGAGCAGTCTCAAGGTCGGGCGCCATCGCCGACGGCTCGCGAGGTTGTCGATCCTGATCCCGGTGCCGAACAGGGCGACGATCACGGCGAGTTCGCTGGACACCTCCCAGAGACGCGGGTCGGAGCGCGGGTTGACCGCTTCCGGCATGCCGGGGACCAGACTGAACCCGGCCATCCCCGCCAGGATCAGCAGGGCGGACGCCGCTGGTTCACGTCCCGACAGGAACCGCGGCGTCCAGTAGGCGAGAATGATGCCGGCTCCGACCACGGCCATCGCCACGTGATAGGCGGCGAGGCCAAAGAATGGCTCCTCCCCCACCGCTCAGGCCGGCCCGGCGGCGGCGGCCGGGGCCCGGGGCTGTGAACGGTCGAGTAGGGGAGGGCTGTGATGCGGATGCCGATTCATTGCCCAGTAACGTCCGGGCGCGGATTCCGTTGCCGCACGCCGCGAGTCGGCGCGACGACCCTCGCCGGTGGTTCGGACGGGCTTCCCCTGGCCCCATTCCCGGGGCTATCGTCTCGGTCCCCAGCGGGAGGATGCCGATGACCGGGCGGGTACTGACCTTCACGACGCCGGACGGGGCGGTCTCGGTGCCGATCCGCCAATGCGTGATCGCCGGCTGGACCGGCCGCGACAAGGCCGCCCTCGACCACCACATCGAGGAGCTGGCGGCGATCGGGGTGCCGGGACCGAGCAGGGTGCCGCTGTACTACCGCGCCGCCGTCGAGCAGGTGATCCAGGACGAGGCGGTGCAGGTATTGGGCCGCGACGGCTCCGGCGAGATCGAGCCGGTGCTGGTCGCGGCATCCGGCGGCCGCCTGCTGCTGACCGTCGGCTCCGACCACACCGACCGCAAGGTCGAGAGCTATTCGATCTCGGTATCCAAGCAGATGTGCCCGAAGGTGCTGGCGACCGCCGCCTGGCCGGTCGACCTCGGTGACTGGATGGACCGTCTGACGCTTGAGAGCCGGGCCACCATCGACGGCCGCGAGGTCGTCTACCAGACCGGCTCGCTCGCCATGATCCGGCCGCTCGCCGAACTGGTCGCCGGCTATGGCGGGCTGGAGCCCGGCACG
>CAYNFA010000186.1:0-7302 GCA_964396345.1 uncultured Thalassobaculum sp. | reverse complement strand
CATCTGCGGACGCTACCCCAACAAGGTCGACGCCGAGGTGATCGCCGCCGCCGAGGATTTGCTGGTGGTGTGCTCCTCCGGGCGCGGCACCGACGCCATCGACATCGCGGCGGCGACCGCGCGCGGCGTGATCGTCGTGAACAACCCCGGCTTCGGCAAGGTGCCGGTGTCCGAGCACGCCCTGTTCATGATGCTGAGCCTGTCCCGCCACGGCGCCGTGCACGACGCCATGACCCGCGCCGGCACCGGCTGGAGCGAGCGGCTCGGCCCTGCCAACACCATCCGTGACCTGCAGGGCTCGACCCTCGGCATCGTCGGCCTCGGCCAGATCGGCACCGAAATGGCGCGCAAGTGCATCGCCGCGTTCGCGATGACGGTGCTGGCCTACGACCCCTACGTCGAGGGGGCGACGATGGCGGCGCTCGGCGTCGAGAAGGTCGACCGGCTGGAGGACATGCTGGCGCGCGCCGACTACGTCTCGGTGCACGCCGAGTTGAACGACGAGACCCAGCACATGTTCGACGAGGCCGCCTTTCGGGCAATGCCGCCGCACGCCTGCCTGATCAACACCGCGCGCGGCCGGATCGTCAGCCAGGCGGCCCTGCATCGGGCGCTGAGCGAGGGCTGGATCCGCGCCGCCGCCCTCGACGTGTTCGAGGTCGAGCCGATCGGCTCCGACAACCCGCTCTGCGGCCTCGACAACATCCTGCTGTCGCCGCACGTCGGCGGGCTGACCGAGGGTTTCATGGAGGCCAGCGCCATGACCGTGGCCGACGCCATGCTGCTGGTGTTCCGCGGCGAGCGGCCGGACAACATCCGCAACCCGGAGGCCTGGGAGCGCACCAAGCAGCGGGCGATGCGGCTGTTGGGGGGCGGTTGACAGCCGGCCGCGTCCAGCTCCTGTCGCGTGCTCAGACGACCCGCGGGCTCGCCCGTCGGTCGTGCTTGACGGGCAGGTCGCGCCGCCGCCGGTCTACCTCCGTTGTGGAGGTGCGCACCAACCGCACGATGGTTGCCTTCAGTTCCGCCACGTCTGTCGACAGCCGTTCCGACACGGACAGCACCTCGCGTGACAGGTCGCCGACGCCGCCGGCTTCACGCGACACCTCGGAGATGTGACGGGCGACCTCGCGCGAGCCCTCGGTCGACTGCTGGATGTTGCGGGCGATCTCGTCGGTTGCCGCGCTCTGCTCCTCCACCGCGGACGCCACAGCGGTGCTCAATCCGTCGATCTCCTCGATGATCGCGGCGATCGCGGTGATCGCTTCCACCGTTCTGTCGGTAACCTCCTGCATTTGTTTTACCTGATCGGCGATGGTCAGGGTCGACAACTGCGTCTGCTGGGCGAGGTTCTTCACCTCGGCGGCCACGACGGCGAATCCCTTGCCGGCGTCGCCGGCGCGCGACGCTTCGATGGTGGCGTTCAGCGCGAGCAGGTTGGTCTGCGACGCGATCGCGTTGATGATGTTCACCACCTCGCCGACCCGTTTTGCCGATTCCGACATCGTCGAGACGATACCCAGGGTCTCGGCGGTACGCGCCGTCGCCGAGCTGGCGATCGTCGTCGATCGGGTCACCTGCTGTGCGATCTCGCGGATCGACGCGGTCAGCTGCTCGGAGGCGACGGCGACGGCCTCGGCGTTCGACAGAGCCTGGGTGGATGCGGCGCTGACGGCCGTGGCGCTACCATCGACGCGCCCGGCTGTTCCCGACATGCGGCGGGCGGCGTCGGCCATTGCCACGGCCTTCGACACGACCTCGGCCACCGCCTGGGTTGTCGCGTCCTCGACGTTGTCGGCCATGGTGACGAGCGCTTTCACCTTGCTGGCCTCGGCCGCCTGGCGCTGCTCCTCCGCGTCGATCTGCAGCTTCCGCAGGCGGATCGCCGCCTGTCGGTAATGCTCAACGGCCTCGGCGACTCGACCGATTTCGTCGTTTGCCCGGTAATCGACGGTAGAATCCAGGTCGCCGGCCTCGATTCGACCGAGGCAGTCGACGCATTGGCGAAGCGGCGCTTCGATCGAGCGGACGGTCGCCAGCGCCACACCGGCGAACAGCAGCAGGGTGGCGATGGCGGTTCCCAGGACGACAAGGTTCGCGGTCTCAGACGCTGCCGCAGCGCTCGCCTGTCCATCGACGACAGCCTGCTCGATTAGGCCGCCGACCGACTCGTTATCCTCGGCCAAGCGGTCGAACGCCTGGACGAACCCGGGCACGCGCGCGAACGCTGCCGGCCTGTCCCGGAACGCCAATTCGACGATCGCCGTCGCCTCGGCGATGTAGGCCTCAAGGGCCGGAGCGACGCGCAGCATTGCAGCGTCGATCTCCGGCGAAAGATGCAGCGCCCGGTTGTCGGTCATTGTGGTCCGGAAAACGGTCGCGTGTTCCGCCAGGTCGTCGCGGACTGTTTGCTCTTCGGCAACAGTCTCGCCTCCGGCCACCAGCAGCGCTGTGAGCACGTCCGCCTTCAGCGCGTCGTGCATCATGTCCCCGAGCAGGAAGTTCCCGAGCGCGCGACCGTCGGTCGCCACTCTGGCAAGGGCGTCGTTGAGCCGTTGGGTGGAAAGCAGGCTCATCCCGGCGAGCGTGGCGATCAGCAGGCAGGTCATGGCGGCCATCAGCGCGAACTTCGTGCGAAGCGTCAGGCGACGGGGCATGGTTGGTCCTTCGGGCTTTTGTGGAAAGCGCCGACTGGCGCTGCGGCGGTCAGAGCGGACTTTGAGCGGCATGGGCGAACAGCACAATTCGATCGATTCCGTTGAAGAAGGCGACTGGCTGGCGGACGCCGAGGTGCGTTGCTTGATGGGCACCGAGGTCGAGGCGCCGTCGCCCCCTCACGTAGCCGGTGCCGGTACCTGCGGGGTGCAGATCTTCGCGAGTTTCCGGAGGTTCTGTGCGGTGGCTGCCAGGAGGAACTCGTCACGGGCACCGCAAGGCCCGCGCAGTCGCAGTCGGTCGAGCTTCAGGATGCGTTTGAGGTGGGCGAACAGCATCTCGACCTTCTTGCGCTGGCGTCGCGAGGTCTCGTAGGCCTCGGTACTGGCGATGTCGCGTGCCATATCCCGGGCGCCTTCATGGATCGATCTCGGGATCTTCCGCATCGGCTGGTTCGGACAGCAGCGCGGCTTGAGGGGGCAGACGTCGCAGTCGCGCTTGCTCGCCCGGTAGATACGGGTGTCGGCCTTGGTCACACCGGTGCGCGGTTCGGTGAACGAACGGCGGTAGTTCTGAAGGAGCTTCCCGCCGGGACAGCTGTATGTGTCGCTGTCGTGGTCGTAGGTGAAGTCCTCGCGCGAGAAGGTGCCGTCCGTGCGCTTGGACTTGTCGAACACCGGGATGTGCGGCTCGATCCCACGCTCATGGACCAGCCAGTTCAGCATTTCGGCCGAGCCGTAGCCGGTATCAGCGATCAGGCGCTCCGGCCATAGATCAAAGCGATCGTGGGCGCGGTCGAGCATGGTCCGAGCGGCGGTCACTTCGGCCTGACGCACCGCGGTCGACGCCTCGACATCGACGATGACGGCGTGCTCGACGTCGATGAGATAGTTGGTGCAGTAGGCGTAGACGGCCGGGCCACCCCAGGAAGCGGTCCAGCGCGCCGCCGGGTCGGCCGGCGACAGGTACTTCGGCGGGACGGTCGTCGCACCGCCGAACGCGGCGTCGTCGAGAACGGCCAGGTACTCCTCGACCGCTCGCCGGCCTTGCGGAAGTTCCTCGGGCTTGGCCACGCCGCGCTGACGCTGCACGTCAGCGACGATCAGACTGGCATCGACGGCGAACCCTTCGCCGCCGACCAGACCTTCCGCCATGCAGCGCCGGAGAACCGTCTCGAACAGCTCGCGCAGCAGGTCAGACTCGCGGAAGCGGCCGTGGCGCGTCTTCGAGAAGGTCGAGTGATCCGGCACGTCACCATCCAGGCCGAGCCGGCAGAACCACCGATAGGCCAGGTTCAGGTGGACTTCCTGGCACAGCCGCCGCTCCGAGCGGATACCGAAGCAGTAGCCAACGATGAGCATACGGATCAGCAGCTCGGGGTCGATCGAGGGGCGGCCGATCGGGCTGTAGAACGGCGCCAGGTGCCGGCGGATGTCCGACAGGTCGACGAACCGGTCGATGGCCCGCAGCAGGTGATCATCGGGCACATGCCGCTCCAGGCTGAACCCATAGAACAGCTCCTCCTGCATCACCGTCCGCTCGCCCATCATCGGCCCACCCTCCCGTAACAGGAGAACTGAATCAGGACCTTAGCGCCGCTGCAAGTAGGCCTTTTTCAACACTATCGATCCTTAAGAGACATACAACGCGCGCGTCGCAACACGCAGTTGGGGGAACTACCTAGGGCTGCGCGGGCGCTTCGGCGGCGGGGTCACCTCCCGGCTGACGGGGTAGAAAGGCGGCAGCGAAGCCGCCTGTCCGCGCTCTGGCGGCGCCTCGGCCCCGAGAACCCGCAACCGGAGGCTCGGATCATCGAGGGCGACCCTGCTCACGGTCGGCCGCACCGGAAACTCCGACTTCGCCTGTCGTCGGGTGCAAGGACATCCCCGCACCCACGGAATGCACCTACGCGGATTTCCGAACCAGTCGTATGGTTTCAGTCAGGCTGGGTGACGAGAGGCGCAAGGAGCCCTGATGAAGGCGCGCGTGAAGTGGGTTGAGGATCGGACCTTTGTCGGGGAGTCCGGGACGGGTCACAAGTTGGTACTGGGCACGCGGGCCACGCCTGACGGTCCCACCCCAGGACCGAGCCCGATGGAACTGGTGCTGATCGGCACCGGAGGCTGTACGGCCTTCGACGTCGTCCACATCCTCGAGAAGGCGCGCGAGGCAGTCGAGGATTGCGTGGTGGAGCTCGACGCCGACCGCGCTGAGGCCGATCCGAAGGTGTTCACTCGAATTCACATGCGCTTTGTGGTCAAGGGCCGAAAACTCGACCCAGCCAAAGTAGAACGTGCTGTCGCGCTGTCGGCGGAAAAATATTGCTCGGCGTCGGCGATGCTCGCTGGCACCGCCACGATCACCCACGACGTCGAGGTGATCGACACGGCGACGGGGTAGCGGTAAGGCTTTTTATCACCCGAGTCGGCGCATCCGCTGCGCCCGCGCGGCGGCGCGGGCTTCCAGCCTCGCGATCAGGCGGTCTCGGATTGCGACCATCCGCTCGAGATCGCCACTGTTCACGGCGTCTGCGGCCATTGCGCCGAGATCGATCGTCACCTGCAGCTCATCGAGCGCTCGCGTGACGACTGCCAGGCTTCCGTCGATGCGGCGACTGCTGGTCGAATCGCCGGTGCTCGAGGCCCGGCCGAAGGCGGCACTCGGGGTAGTCTTCGGAAACGGAATTACTGAACCGCTCATGACTCGCCTCGGATGGTGCGAAGGGGGCGCTTGCGTGGGGAAGCGGCAGGGACGAACAGGTCCACTCCGCCAACGCCCGGACCATTGCTCGGCTGGCGGGGCCGGTACAGTTGCGGATACTACCTATTTCCGACCGTGCCACGCCTTCGATTCCCAAGGAATGCTGCCGCTCTCAATGCCCTTGAGGTTCAGCTGCGATCGGAACTCGCATCGACGCCGGCAAAATCGTTCGCCGGCTACTCAGCCTTTTGTCGGCAATTGGCTTGGGAAATGAGCTGACCGGCTAGGGGAGAGACGTGACGTTCGATAAGAAATGGTAGCATCGCCGTAGAGCCGCTCTGGGGGATGGGCTGTGCAGGATAGATATGCTGGGGATATCGGCGGGACTTTCACCCTGATGAGGGTCACAATGATGACGGAAAACACACCGCATATCTACAGAATGCCTTCCGCGAGCGCCATTTGGATTACATAACCTTCGACGTACTTGACAGCGCTGTAAGATTGGGGCGCCCGGTGCGTTCTGTCGCCGAGCCCAAGCCCCAGGAACCGCATGAACGTCAGCCGATCCTGGATCTGGTATTCCGCCGGCTCGTCCACATCCCGTACAGCGCCTGCTGCACCAGGATCTTGAACATCAGCACCGCGTCGCTCGGAGGCCGGCCGGCCTTCGCCCGTTCCGACCGGCCCAATGCCCGGCCCAACTCCGCCCGGGAGATCTCGAAGTCGACCACCCGGGCCAGACGCTCCAAAGGGTCGCCGGTCTTGCTCAACCCAGCGAGACGATCCTCGAGATCGAGGAACCCTGGCTGACCGACCATTCAGCACCTCCCATCGACGACACAGCGATGGAATCACGCCCACCAGGCCAGCCGGTTCTGCAAACCGCCCTATGGGGTATCGCCACCGTTTACGATCCTCCGAAAGGCCGCACCCCGAACCGTCACCGACCTGTGGGACGCGCTCGCACAAGCCCTCGACGCCTTCACGCCGACAGAATGCAGAAATTACTTTGCCGCCGCCGGATATAACCCAGAGCAGGTCGAATCTGCTCTAAATCCCGACCAGAACGTTCGAGACCGTGCAACGGCATATTTGTGAATGATGGCAGGATCACTCTGTACGCTTGCACCGTTGAAGTGGGACGCTGATCGATCGGCTCTTAACCCGGCTTCACCCGGTACGCGACCTCCAGCGATGCGTCCACCAGCCAGTCCCACAGGTACTTGGCAAAGGACGGCCGCACCAGGATCTCGTAGGTCGGGGTGTCGTCGACCTGCCGCAAAATGGCGTTGGTGAGCGCCAGATTGCTCTGGGCGACCCGGCCGGGTCCGAAGGCGGTGGGGTGCAGGTCGACCGGCCAGCCCTTGGCGAGCACCCAGCGCGCCTTCGCGCCGGCGATGCGGATGGTCGTGTAGTTGTCGGAGACGTCGGTCGCCGAGGCGCGCGTGCCGGCGAGCCCGGCGGCGAGGGCCGCCAGCGGCGCCGCCGCGTCGCCGGCCGGGGTGACAACCAGCCACTCGTTCGGGCCGAGCCACAGGATGGCGCGGTCGCCGGCGGCGGCGACGGTGCCGGGCGCCGTCGGCGGCTCGGTCCCGACGGCGGCCGAGACCGCCGCCCGGAACGCCGGGTCGCCGGTGTCGCCGCGCAGGTTCAGCTTGCCCTGGAAGCGTCGCTCGCCCAGCGCCACGCCGGCGTCGGACGGGCCGCCGACCGGGCCGGTGTGGCCGTCCAGCGGGCTGCGGGCGGCGGGCGAGTGTGACTCAGCCATCGCGGCGGCTCCCCTCGGGATCGAAGAACACGGTGCTCTCGGCGACCGTGACCTTGATGGTGCGGCCCTCCAGGGGCACGTGCAGGACCTGGCCCTTGCGGGCGTGGCCGCCCTTGACCAGCGCCATGGCGATCGAGCGCCCCAGGCTCGGGCTGAAATACGACGAGGTGACGTGG
>CAYNFA010000185.1:0-7314 GCA_964396345.1 uncultured Thalassobaculum sp. | reverse complement strand
GCAGCTTGGTCGGCGACATGAAGCCGTACAGCGGCGTGGTCATGATCCACTGCTGGACGAACTGGAACTTCCGCGCCAGCACGTCGAACATGATAATGCCGATCAGCGGCAGGATCAGCCAGGCCCCGAGTTTTCCGAAGACCTGCGGTATTCTCTCCAGCCGGTCGGCCACGTTGAGAAGATCGCGCATTCGAACGTCTCCTATCCTTTCGTCAGGGCGTCAGCCCGGCAGTTCGACCATTCGGCAGAGGGCGTCGGCAAACAGGCCGCTGCTGGCGATCACCGAGCCGATCAGCAGGAAGCCGAGCGTGTTGGTGGCGGCCGCCTCGCGGAGCCGGGGGCCGAGCGGCGTCGGCGGGCTGTCGGCGCCGCCGCGTCGGAACAGCAGCCGGGCCGGCACGGCGCCGGCGCCGGCGACGGCCGTCGCGAGCAGGAGTTCGAGGCCAAGATTCACCGCCGTCACTCCGCGACCGCGCCGAGGCGCGCCGGAACGATGGGCAGGGCTGCATCGGGCGCGGCGAGCGGCCCGACAAGCCGCCATGTCACGATCGGCAGGGCCAGGGCCGCGCCGGCTGCGACCGCCGCCGCCAGCAGGGCCCATGGGGCATCGAGGCCGAGGGCGGCCTTGCCGAGGCAGAACGCACCGCCGGAGAACAGGTAGACCAGGGTCACCGAGGCGATGCAGTAACCGAAGAACCGCTTCGAGCCGTCCTCGTCACGACGGAAGTGATGGGCGGCCATGGCGAGACTGATGGAGCCGAGCAGGATCAGCACGATCCCGATGAGGGCGTACGCGAGGGAAGTCGACATGGGGTTCCTTTTCTCCCGGCAAGCGGGAGCCGAACGCGTGTCCCCGGGGCGGTTGCGGGCGGTGGGCCGGCAACCATCCGCGGATTCCCGACCCGGGCGGGGCGGAAGTCTCCGGCGCGGAGAGGGAATCTGAGGAATGGGTCTGGTGCCGCTCGGGCGCGGCGGACCGTCAGCCGATCGGCGGAGGCGCCCTGGCGGCGCCGACCGACCGCATCGGCTCGGCTCTCGCCTCGGAGGAGGTCGGCGGGTGGCGTGGGGCTGCCGCGACCGCGGTCAGCGAGGGCAGGCGCGGCAGCGTGACCGGACTCTGGTCGGGGCCGCCCTTGGCGGAGCCGATCGGGACCGTCAGCCGGGAGTCGGCCAGGGCGGGCGCCGCGGGCAGTTGCGCGTACACGGCCGGGTCGGGGCGTGGCTCGGCCGGGGCGACCCAGTCGGAGGCGGCATGTTCCGGGCGAAGGTCCGGAAATGCCGACTGATGGGACGGCGCGACCGACCACTCCAGGCCGGACAGCGCCGCCAGCAGCCAGAACAGCGAGCCGAGCAGCGTGGCGAGCCGCGCTCTCCGGGATCCGACGGGTGTTAGGCCGCCAGTCATGGCGATCTGAGGTCTCCGGACCGGAACCCGCCGTCCACGACACTCGCAACCGGTGCCGCAACGATCGTCGGGATCAGGCGCCGGCATCATAAGCAGGCGGCGGGGGATTTGCCCAGGGCGATTGCGAGGTGGGCGATCGAGAAGCGCCTCAGGAAACTGCGCGATTGATCGGACGACGCGATTCGTCATAGGAATCCTCATGCCGCCACAAGCGACCGCCCTCGATGTGTCCTGGCTGATCGTTGCGGCCGGCCTGGTGTTCGTGATGCAGGTCGGTTTCTGCGCGCTCGAGGCGGGGTTTGTGCGGGCGCGCAACACCATCAACGTCGCCGCCAAGAACCTGGTCGACTTCTGCGTGGCGGGGGCGGTGTTCTGGCTGTTCGGCTACGCGCTGATGTTCGGCGCGGCGCCGGCGCTCGACGCTCCGGCGACCACCGGCTGGACGGCGGCGTTCTTCGTGTTCCAGCTGATGTTCTGCGGCACCGCCACCACCATCGTGTCGGGGGCGGTAGCCGAGCGGATCCGCTACCTCGGCTACATCGTGGTCGCGGCGCTGGTCGCCGGGGTGATCTACCCGCTGGCCGGCGGCTGGGCCTGGGCCGGTCTCGACGGCGGCGATCCCGGCTGGCTGGAGGCCCGGGGGTTCATCGATTTCGCCGGCTCGACGGTGGTCCACTCGGTCGGCGGGTGGGTGGCGCTGGCGGCGGTCCTGGTGGTGGGCCCGCGGATCGGCCGGTTCCAGGAGGACGGGACCGCGCCGCAGCCGCACAGCCTGCCGCTGGCGGCGATCGGCGCGATGTTGATCTGGTTCGGCTGGATCGGCTTCAACGGCGGCTCGACCCTGGGGTTCGACGCCCGGGTGGCGCCGATCGTGGCGAACACCATGCTGGCCGGCTGCTTCGGCGGGCTGGCCAGCCAGGCGATGGCGGCGGCCCTGACCCGCCGGGCCCGGGTCGACGCGCTCCTGAACGGCATTCTCGGCGGGCTGGTCGCGGTCACCGCCAGCTGCAACGCCGTGACCGCCGGCGAGGCGGCGTTCATCGGGGCGGTCGGCGGCGCCCTGGTGCCGCTCGGGGTCCGTCTGCTGGAGCGGATGCGGATCGACGACGCGGTCGGGGCCATCCCGGTGCACCTGTTCGCCGGGATCTGGGGAACCCTGGCGGTCGCGGTGTTCGGCGACCCGGCGAGCTTCGCCGGAACCCGGGTCGAACAACTGGCGATCCAGGCGCTCGGCGCGGCGGCGATTGGCGCGTTCGCGTTCGCCGCCGCCTACCTGGTCCTGCGGGCGGTCAACCTGGTGGTGCCGCTGCGGATTTCGGCGGACGGCGAGCGCATCGGCCTGAACGCCGCCGAGCACGATGCCTCCTCGGCCATGCAGGACCTGGTGTTCGCCATGGAGGATCATTTCCAGTCGGGCCGCATGGACTCCCCGATCCCGGTCGAGCCCGGCTCGGAGGTCGAGCCGGTCGCCCGCCAGTACAACCGGGTGGTGGCGCGTGTCCGCACCGACACGCGGCGGATGGAGCAGACGGTCGAGGCGCTGGCCGCCGCCAAGTCCGAGGCCGAGGACGCCAACCGGTCGAAGAGCGCCTTCCTCGCCAACATGAGCCACGAGCTGCGCACCCCGCTGAACGCCGTGATCGGCTTCTCCGACCTGCTCGGCAACGAACCCTTCGGCAAGCTCGGCGACCCGCGCTACAAGACCTACGCCGAGGACATCCGGATGGCGGGCGAGCACCTGCTGGCCCTGGTCAACGACCTGCTCGACCACTCGCGGATCGAGGCCGGCAAGCTCGACCTCCACGAGGTCGACGTCGACATCGCCGCGGTGGTGCGCCGGGTCGGCCGGATGATGGACGATCTGGCGAAGAGCCGCGGCCTGACGCTCGAACTCCACCTCGACGAGGAGCTTCCCCGCTTGCGCGCCGACGAGCGCCTGATCCGTCAGATCCTCCTGAACCTGGTCTCGAACGCGGTGAAGTTCACCGAGCCGGGCGGCCGGATCGAGGTGGTCGGCCGGCTGGAGCCGGACGGTCGCATCGCCCTGGTCGTCGCCGACACCGGCATCGGCATGGAGCGCAAGGACATCGCCCGGGCGATGGAGCCGTTCGTCCAGCTCAACGACCGCTACGACAAGTCGCACGGCGGCACCGGCCTCGGGCTGCCGCTGGTCAAGTCGATGGTGCGCCTGCACGGCGGGACCATGACGATCGATTCCATCAAGGACCACGGGACCACGGTGAGCATCCGGTTTCCCGACAGCCGCACGCTTAGCGCCGCCACCGAGGCGGCGGACTGATCTCCGGCCGGCGTCGCCGCCGAGTTCAGGCGGCCAGGTGCCGGTTGCTTCGTGGCTCCCGGCTCTCCGTCCCGCCGCGGGCGGGCCGGTCCGGGATGACGACGTGTGGGGGGAAACGGGGCGCCAGGATAGGGCGCTGGACGGCCGACGAGGGCAGCGTGATCGGCCCCCTCTCTGGTCGATGTCATCAAGTCCGTGATCGGACCCTCGCGCTTCGCCGCCCTTCTCTTTTTGTCGTCACCCCGGAAGCCGTGGCGAAGCCACGGCTTCCGGCGGCCACGGCGCGACAGTGGCTGGCAGAATTGCCACCGTCGAAGCGGCGGGTGGATCCCGGCTGGCGCTGCGCTTGGCCGGGATGACGACAGTGTGAGAGGGCGCCCACGCAAGGCCGCTCAACCCGGCGGGAACAGCTCGCGGATCATCCTGGTGAACCGCACAGGCTTGGCGCAGCGCTTGACCCAAGAAAATCGCGGCGGGATCACCGCGCTGTCGTAGCCGGTGGCGAACACGAAGGGCACGCCGCGCGCCGCGAGGGCGTCGGCCACCGGGTACACCATGGCGCCCCGGAGGTTGACGTCCAGCACCGCGGCGTCGAGCCGATCGGTCGTGGCAACCAGGCGCAGCGCGTCGTCGACGGTCGCCGCCGGCCCGACCACGCTGGCGCCGATCGCCTCGAATTCCTGACGCATGTCCTCGACCACGAAGAAGTCGTCCTCGACCAGCAGCACACGGCGGCCGGCCAGAAGGGTCGACGACGCGGTCATCGTTGGCGTTCCGGCAGGCCGCTGCGGGCCAGCGGCAGGGCGATCGAGCAACGCACGCCGTTCGGGCACAGCTCGAACAGCGTGGTCGCGCCCAGCGAGTAGGGCAGCGCCCGCTCGATCAGCTCCCGGCCGTAGCCGGTTTCGACGGGGAGCCGACCCTCGCTGCCGATTGCCGCGCCCTCCTCGATCCACTCCAGGGACAGCCGTCGCCCCGCGCCTTCCGTCTCGGTCACCTCCCAGACGACGCTGAGGCGCCCGGTGTCGGTGGCGAGCGCGCCGTGTTTGAGGGCGTTGGTCGCGAGCTCGTGCAGCGCCAGCGCCAGTGTCTGCACGCTGGAGCGACGCAACGGGACCTCCGGACCGGCCAGCACCACCCGCTCGCAGGTCGAGTCGGCGCCCAGCGCGTCCAACTCGAGGCGAAGCAAGGCGCCGATGGTGATCGGCTCGCTCTCGGCGCGCGACAGCAACCCCTGGACCCGCGACAGCGCGCGCAGACGATCCCCGAATCGCGGGCCGAAATCGTCCAGCGAGCGGGAACTCTTGAGGGTCTGCTGGGCGATCGACTGCACCACGCCCAGCAGGTTGCGGGTGCGGTGCTGCAGTTCCGCGACCAGGATGCCCTGCTCGTCCTGGAGCGTCCGCAGCTCGTCGATATCCGTGGACGTGCCGAGCCACTCGATGATGCGGCCCTCCTCGTCGAGCATCGGCATCGCCCGGGTCTGGAACCACCGGTAGCCGCCGTCGCTGGCACGGATGCGGCTCTCCATCGACAGCCGTTCGGAACTTCCGGCGCGCACCCAGGCCACCCTCGCGTCCTCCAGATCGTCCGGGTGGAGCGCGGCGATCCAGCCGTGGCCACGGCTGGCCTCCAGCGACAGCCCGGTGTACTTGCTCCACTGCGGATTCGACCAGGTCCACATCCCCTCTCCGGTCGCCCGCCAGACGAACTGGGGGATGCCCTCGACCAGGGTGGCGAGGCGGCGCCGGCTGCGCTCGAGCGCGATGCCAGCCCTCCGGCGCTCGGTGATGTCCTCGAACAGCACCGCGACTTCGCGACGCTCGGCCGGCCCGACCCGGAACGCGAAGACGCTGAACCATCGATCGAGCGCGTCGGAACGGCTCTCGAACCGCTCCGCCGTGCCGGTCAGCGCGACCCGCCCGTAGATCTCGAACCAGTGCTCCTCGTGGTCGGGGCGCATCTCGCGCATTCGGCGGCCGACCGCGTCGATCAGGCCAGAGTGCATCTCGAACGCCCGGTTCACCTCGAGGAAGACGTAGTCCACCGGCCTCTGGCGGGCGTCGAAGATCATCCGGATCGTGCAGAACCCGGCGTCCACGGCGTTGAAGAACCCCTGGTATTGCGCCTCGCGCGCCGACTGGGCCTCCAGCTCCCGCCGCCGCGACGTGGTCTCGTAGACCGTCATGAAGATGCCGCCGACCGCGCCGTCGGCGGTTCGCGCCGGGCTGTAGCAGGCGGTGAACCAGGCCTCCTCGGCAACACCGTTGCGCGTTACCGGGACCTGGTGGTCGGCGACCGTCACCGTCTCGCCATCCCACACCCGGCGCAGGATCGGTTGGGTCAGGCCCCAGATCTCCGACCAGATCTCGCGGGCCGGCCGACCAAGCGCGCCCTCGTGCTTGCCGCCCATCAGGGCGCGGCACTCGTCATTGTAGATCTGGATGTGGTCGCGGCCCCAGAGCAGCATCATCGGGAACTCATGCCCCAGCAGGAGCTGCACGATGCTCCTGAGGTCGGCCGGCCAGCGGTCGATCGCGCCGAGCGGGGTGGCGGACCAGTCGTGGCGACGGATCAGGTCGGCCATGCGGCCATCGCCTATCGGCCAGGGCGACCCGACGGTCCCGGCTCGGTGCTTCCCACTCCTCTCGCTCGCCATGGAAGACCCCTGATCCGCGTAGTCGGCGTGCCGATCGCGATGACCCTCGCAGCCTTGTGCAGAACACCTCTTGAACGACATGCCGTGGTACGGCCCCGATCGGCGTGAAGCACCGACCAACCATGACGAACGTCCGAGCGGGCCTATGGTTGCGCGATCTGGTTCCGATTTCGGAAGCGGGCGCGGGCACATGGCCAGGACCAGGACCAGGACCAGGGCGGGATCGGGGGCGGGTGCGCAAGCCGCGCGGGCAGGGCCATGAGCGGCGGTGTTTGCGCTGAACCCGCCCCGCGTGGTGGCCCCGGCGGGAGTCGAACCCGCACGCCCGAAGGCTCGCGATTTTAAGTCGCGTGCGTCTACCAGTTCCGCCACGGGGCCGACGGGTGTTTCCTGATACACCGGCGAGGCCGCGAGGCGAAGGGGCGGCGCGCCCTCAGCGCGACCGCCACAGCACCGGCCACGGGCAGGCGGGGTTCGCCTCGCACGCCAGGCTGGTACCCCACAGGACCGCCAGCAGACCGGCGACCACCAGCAGGAGCAGCCCCAGCCGGCCAGCCCACAGCCGCGCCGCCGATTGCCGCGTTGGCGACCGCCGTGGCCTCATCGGGGCATCGGGTCCAGCAGCGACGGGTCGTGCGCCACCTGCCCGAACAACGCCGGGGCGCCGCCGGTGTGCAGGAAGCAGGCCGGCTCGTGCGGGGCGATCGTGCCGTCGGCGATCATCCGGCGGAAGCCGGCGAAGGTCTTGGCGGTGTAGGTGTGCTCGAGGAAGAAGCCCTCCAGGCGGGCGGCGTCGCCGACGGCGGCGCGCGAGGCCGGGGTCGGCCGGCCGTAGCCGGGGCCGAGCTGGTCCATGTGGATGCGCAGCCGCCGGCGCCATCCGGTCGCCGGCGATCCGGCGTGGCGGGCGGCGTCCTCGACGATCCGGGCGATCCGCGCCTCGAGCTCCTC
>CAYNFA010000184.1:0-7331 GCA_964396345.1 uncultured Thalassobaculum sp. | reverse complement strand
CTCGAGCGGCGGGGCTCAAGTGTCTTGGCTCAGGCGGCGCTGCGGGCGGGCTCGGCGGTACCCTTGGCGGCGAGGAAGTCGTGGATGCGATCGGCGGCGTCGCGGCCGTCGCGGACCGCCCACACCACCAGCGAGGCGCCGCGCACGATGTCACCGGCGGCGAACACCCCGTCGAGGCTGGTCATCATGGTCCGGAAGTCGATCCGCAGCGTGCCCCAGCGGCTGACCTCCAGCCCCTTGGCGCCGAACAGCACCGGCAGGTCCTCGGGATCGAAGCCAAGCGCGGTGATCGCCATGTCGCAGTCGACGACGTAGCTGGAATCCTCGACCGGCTGCGGGGTCTGGCGGCCGGTCGCGTCGGGCACGCCGAGGCGGACCCGGTGGCAGCGCACCCCGGCCACGCGACCGTCGCCGATGAACGCCTCCGGCGCCGACAGCCACTGGAAATCGACGCCCTCGTCCTCGGCGTTGGCGACCTCGCGCTGCGAGCCCGGCATGTTGGCGCGGTCGCGGCGGTACAGGCAGGTTACCGAGGCGGCGCCCTGCCGGACCGCGGTGCGCACGCAGTCCATCGCGGTGTCGCCGCCGCCGATCACCACCACGCGCTTGCCGGCGGCGTCGAGGGTGCCGTCGTCGAACGCCGGCACGGCGTCGCCCAGGCCCTTGCGGTTGGAGGCGGTCAGGTAGTCGAGCGCCGGGTAGATGCCGTCGAGGCCGACGCCTGGGCACATGATGTCGCGCGCCTTGTAGACGCCGGTGGCGATCAGCACGGCGTCGTGCCGGGCCCGCAGTTCCTCGAGGGTGACCGTGGCGCCGATCTCGGTGTTCGGATGGTACACCACGCCGCCGTCCGCCAGCAGCGCGCTGCGGCGCTCGACGACGTCCTTCTCGAGCTTGAAATTGGGGATGCCGTAGATCATCAGGCCACCCATGCGGTCGTAGCGATCGTAGACGTGGACCTGGTAGCCGCGCTTGCGGAGCTGCTCGGCCGCCGCCAGGCCGGCCGGCCCGCCGCCGATCACGCCGACGGTCTCGGGCCGCTCGCGCGGCGGCACCACCGGCTTCACCCAGCCGTTCGCGAACGCCGTCTCGGTGATGTATTTCTCGACCGAGCCGATGGTCACCGACTCGAAACCCTTCTCGATGACGCAGTTGCCCTCGCACAGCCGGTCCTGCGGGCAGATCCGGCCGCAGATCTCCGGGAAGTTGTTGGTGGCGCTGGCGACCTCGTAGGCCTCCTCGAGCCGGCCTTCGGCGGTCAGCATCAGCCAGTCGGGGATGTTGTTGTGGAGCGGGCAGTGCACCTGGCAGAACGGCACGCCGCATTGCGAGCAGCGGGCCGCCTGCTCACCGGCGGCGGCCGCGTCGAACTCGTCGTAGATCTCGCCGAAATCGCCGGCACGCTCGTCGGCTGGCCGCTTGGTCGGCATGCGCTTGGCGGTACCCACGAACTTCAGCATGCGGTCGGTCGTCACGATGGCCTCCCCTTGGATCCGGGCGCTTCTCCAGGCGCTGTCGAAGGCTCGCGCGGCGCTCCCGGGCCGATTTCTATACACAATGCCACGTCCGGGCGAAAGCGGCTCGATCCAGTTAGGGCAGGAATAGTGACTATTTCCATAGCGTCACGGCTGCGCTTCCGTTCCGACGCGGGCGAAACGAGGCCGGAACCCAGTAAAATGTTCCATTTTGGGACCACTTTCCGGGCTGTCCCGACAGCCTTGGAATGACTAAGGTTTCGCGCCATTTCATCGGGGAGCTGCGGCACCCCCGACACCGGGGAGCGCGACTTGCCGATCGAGCAACTGGTCATTCTGGCCCTGGTCCAGGGCATCACCGAGTTCCTGCCGATCAGTTCGTCGGGGCACCTGATCCTGGTCCCGCACCTCACGGGAGAGGCCGACCAGGGCCCCATCATCGACGTCGCCGTGCACGTCGGCACGCTGGGAGCCGTCATGCTGTATTTGTGGCGCGACATCGCCCGCATGCTGCTTGGCCTGGGAATGACGGTCCGCGGCCGTGTTGATCCGGGCGCGCGGCTGGCCTTCCAGTTGATCGTCGCGACCCTGCCGCTGGTGGCCGCGGGCTACGCGGCGTCACGCTGGCTCACGGTCGACCTGCGGTCGATCGAGGTGATCGGCTGGGCCACGCTCGGCTTCGGGATCCTGCTGTGGGTCGTCGACCGCGCCGGGCTGACGATCCGCAAGATCGAGCATCTCGGGTATGGCGGAGCGCTGTTCATCGGCGTCTCGCAGGTGCTGGCGCTGATCCCCGGCACCAGCCGTTCCGGCATCACCATGACCGCCGCCCGGATGCTCGGCTTCGAGCGCTCGGAGGCCGCCCGCTTCTCGATGCTGCTGGCGATCCCGGCCATCATCGCAGCCGGCACCCTGGCCGGCCTCGACCTCTACGAGGCGGGCGATTCCCGGGTGACGGCGGACGCCCTGATCGCCGGCGGCCTGGCGCTGGTGACCGCCCTGATCGCCATCGTGGCGATGATGGGCTGGCTGCGGCGCGCGAGCTTCACGCCCTTCGTGATCTACCGGGTCGGCCTCGGCCTCGGCCTGCTGACCTGGCACTATTTCGGTTGACAGATTTTCGCCCGAAGGGGCGTCAGGCCGGCGCCCGGCCGCCGGCGTAGCGGCCGCCAGCCCTGAACTTGTCCATGTAGCCGGGCAGGACGGTCTCCAGCGGCGTCGCCTCGATGCCGAGATCGGCGAGCGTGCGGGCGTCGGCGGCGACCACGTTGTCGCGCTTCAGCAACTCGACCTGGTCGCGGGTCACCGGCGGCGATGGCAGCAACTCGAACACCGCGGCCATCGCCGAGGCCACCGGGAACGGCACCGCCACCAGCGCGCGCTTGCGGCGGATCTCCAGCAGCATCATCTCCAGCAGGCGCCGGAAGCTGTAGACCGTCGGCCCGCCCAGTTCGTAAGTACCGCCGGCCGCGTCGGCCCGGTCGATCGCCGCCAGCGCCGCCGCCGCCACGTCGTCGACATAGACCGGCTGGAACTTGGTGGCGCCGCCGCCGAACAGCGGCAACGCCGGGGCCATCTGCGCCATCGACGCGAACCTGTTGAAGAAGGAATCGTCCGGCCCGAACACGATCGACGGCCGCAGGACGGTGGCGGACGGGAACGCCGCCTTTACCGCCGCCTCGCCCGCCGCCTTGCTGCGCGCGTAGGCCGAGGCGCTGTCCGGATCGGCGCCGATCGCCGAGACGTGGACGAACGTCTTCGCCCCGGCAACGCTGGCGGCCTTGGCGAGGGTTCCCGGCGCCGTCGCCTGGACCGCCTCGAACGTGTTGCGCCCTGACGGGTGCAGGATACCGACCAAGTTGATCACGACGTCGGCGCCCGACACCGCGCGAGCCACCGCTTCGGGATCGGTAATATCGGCGCGCATCGGGGTCACCTGGCCGACAGTCCCCATGGGGCGCAGGAACTTGGCACGCTCGACGTCCCGGCAGACCGCGTTGACGCGCACGCCGCGGCCCGCCAGCTCCCGGACGATGTTCCGCCCGATGAAGCCCGATGCTCCGAACACGGTGGCGAGCTTGCCCTGCATGGCATGTTCCTTCTCGGCGATGGCGGCGACGTTCCGCTTATAACACAGCGCACCGCCGCAGGGGGAGCGCGAATTCGCCCCCCGCGGCCCTCGGCTTCGAACCCGATCGAAAACCCTTTGACAGCGCGTTGAGGCGCCACTATGTCTGCGCTCCCGTGACGGCGCCATACGCGCCTCCGCACCCTGCCCAGGTGGCGGAATTGGTAGACGCGCTAGCTTCAGGTGCTAGTGGCCGAAAGGTCGTGGAAGTTCGAGTCTTCTCCTGGGCACCATCGCTTCGTTCGAGCCTCAAGGACCATCGAACACCCCGACGGGTGCCGTGGTTCTTGGCTTCCGGTAACCGGAGGCTCCGATCCGGACGGCGGCCCCTTTGTTTGGTGGTGGTGCCTGCTCGGGGATCGACCGCCGGGCACGGGCCGGGTAGGGCCGTCCGGAGGGCGACTACCGTGGCCCTTCCACGCCCATGACCGTCAGATCGTACCGGCGCCCGTCGCGCGTGGTCCACGAGATCGACTGGCCGGCCGACAGGCCGAGCAGGGCCGTTCCGATCGGCGTCATGATCGAGATCCTGCCTTCGTCGACGTCGGCCTCGCCGGGAAACACCAGGGTGACGCGGGTGCGCCCGCCACGTTCCGACTCGAACTCGACCGTTGATCCCATCCGGACCACGTCGGCCGGAACCACCGCCGCCGCCACGATCTTGGCGCGGTCCAACTCCGACAGGAGTTCTTCGGCCACCTCCGGCGAGCGGGCGAGGGCCGACGAGGCCAGATCGAGCAGCCGGTCGTAATCGATCTCGCTGACGGTGATGTCGGGTTTCCGTCGGTCCTGCAAATTCTCGCGCATCTCGAAACCTCCCTATGTTTTCACGTCGCGGCGCCGCGGCACGAAGACCGGCCTCGGGCGGGAACTATTCCGGAATTCGTGTCGTGCGCCTGACGACCGCTGCAGCCGGCATGCGGTCGAGCCCCCCCGGGGCAGCTGCCTCGCCGGCGGACTAGGAGGCTGCGATCAAGCGGCCTCGGAGAGCCGGGCGGCGGTTTATGTCGTTAGGGTTTAGCTTGTCCCGCCCCCTCCCCTTGTCAAGGATCACCGGTCGGCCCACCTCGGACCGATGGCTGGATCGGTCGTGCCAAATCGCATAAGGAACGCGGAGGCTGGGACAACCCGGCTGAAACCGTGACGGATCCCATGAGCCCTTTCGCAAGCGAGCCCGCCGAATGACTGTGACGCTGCACAAGGGTGACCTGCCCGACGGACTGACCCTCGGACCGATCGTCGCCATCGACACCGAGACCATGGGTCTGCGCCCGGCACGCGACCGTCTGTGTCTGGTCCAGCTCTCCGCCGGCGACGGCAACGCCCATCTGGTGCAGTTCGCTCCCGGCGTTTACGACGCGCCGAACCTGGCCCGGCTGCTGGCCGATCCCGATACCCTCAAGCTGTTCCACTTTGCCCGTTTCGACGTGGCGATGCTGCAGGCCTTCCTCGGCGTGGTGACGGCGCCGGTGTACTGCACCAAGATCGCCTCCAAGCTGACCCGCACCTACACCGACCGCCACGGCCTCAAGGATTTGTGCCGCGAGTTGCTCGGGCTCGACATGTCGAAACAGCAGCAATCCTCGGACTGGGGCGCCGCCGAGCTGACCGCCGAGCAACGGCTCTACGCCGCCACGGACGTTCTGCACCTGCACGCGCTGAAGGAACGGCTCGACGTGATGCTGGCGCGCGAGGGGCGGGCCGGGATTGCCGCATGCTGCTTCGGCTTCCTGGGCACCCGGGCAGCGCTCGACCTGATCGGCTACGCCGACGAGGACATTTTCGCGCACTGAGCGGGAGCCCCAGGCGGCTACACGGCCGCGCCGGGACACGGTATGATGAAAAGCCCATGGATCAACGAGAACGAGTAACCTTGGCGACCTCCGATCCCGCCGCCGTTGCGCCCGCCGCCCGCCCGAGGCAACGCCTGACGGGCGGCTTCGCCGTGGCGCGCGCCAGCCGCCTGGTGGCGGCGATGAAGATGCTGCTGCCGGCGATCGCGTTGTGCCTGGTGGCGCTGGTCGTGATCTGGCCCCAACTCCTGCGGGACCAGCAGGACATAGTGCTGCGCGGCAAGCCGATCACGCCGTCCGACGCCGATACCCTGCGGGTCGCCAACCCCCGCTTCGTCGGCGTCGACGACAAGGCCCGCCCTTACGAGATCATCGCCGTCTCAGCCCGTCAGGAGAGCGAGTCCTCCGACGCCGTGCACCTCGACATGCCGCAGGCCGACATGATGACCGAGGCCGGCGACTGGGTGAACATGACCGCTGGCCGCGGCGTCTGGCATAAGCGCGACGAGGCGGTCGACCTCGCGGGCGGAGTGTCGGTGTTCCACCAGGCCGGCCATCAACTCGCCGCCGATACCGCCCGCGTCGACATCGCTGCCGGGATCGCCACCAGCGACGACCCGACCACCGGCCAGAGCCCGGGCGGCAACGTCATCGGCGAGGGCTTCCGGCTGTACGACCACGGCGCCCGGATCGTCTTCACCGGCAAGGCGAAGGCGGTGCTGTTCGGCTCCGGGACCGGCGGATGAAGCGGCGGCTCGACCGGCGTGCCCGCTGGCCGTTCGCGCCCGGCCCGGTCGGCGCGCCCTTGCTCGTCGGGGCGCTGCTCGTGGTGGCGCTGCTGGCGGGGCCGGTGTCGCCGGCGGTGGCGCAGATGCTGCAGGGCGGCGGCGACCAGGTGCCGGTGACCGTTGAAGCCGACCAGGGCATCGAGTGGATTCGCGATTCCAAGACCTACGTGGCGCGCGGCAACGCCCGCGCGACCCGGGCCGACACCCAGGTCACCGCCGACACCCTGACGGCGCGCTACCGCGAGAAGCCGGACGGCACCACCGAGATCTTCCGGCTGGAGGCCGACGGCAACGTGGTGATCGCCACCCCCCGGGAACGCGCGCGCGGTGACCGGGCGGTGTACGAACTCGACAAGGCGAGCGTCGTTCTGACCGGCCGGAACCTGCAGTTCAACAACGGTGCCGACGTCATCACCGCCCGCGACAGCCTGGAATACTGGCAGGAGCAGCGGGTCGCGGTCGCCCGCGGCGACGCGACCGCCGTGCGCGGCACCCAGCGTATCGCCGCCGACACCCTGACCGCCTACTTCGTCGAGCAGAAGACCGGCACCACCGAACTGTCCCGGATCGATGCCGACGGCAACGTTGTGATCACCACACCCGAGGAGGTCGCCCGCGGCCGCGAAGGCGTCTATACTGCAGCCAAGGGGACGGCCACGCTGACCGGGGACGTGCGGATCACGCGGGGCAGGAATCAGCTCAACGGCGAGCGCGCGGTGGTGAACCTCAACACTGGCATCAGCCGACTGCTGCCCGCCGCCAAGGGCGGCGAGCGGGTAAAGGGATTGTTCACACCGGGAACGGCGCCGCAGTAAGCGCGGTCCGCCCCGAGCGGAGAGGAGCGCTGGAAAAATGACCGGCCGCGAGGACGATCCGACCACCACGACGGGTTCGCGCCCGCGGCTGGTCCGAAGCTCCGACGGCCGGACTCCCGACGGGCTGTCGGCCCGCAACATCGGCAAGCGCTTCAAGAAACGGCCGGTGCTGCGCGACGTCTCGGTCAACGTCAGACGCGGCGAGGCGGTCGGGCTGCTTGGCCCCAACGGCGCCGGCAAGACCACCTGCTTCTATGTCATCACCGGACTGATCTCGGCCGATTCCGGCTCGGTCACCCTCGACGGCCAGGACATCACCGACCTCCCGATGT
>CAYNFA010000183.1:0-7349 GCA_964396345.1 uncultured Thalassobaculum sp. | reverse complement strand
CCGTACCCCATCGATCCGCAGGTCGGCGCCAGGGAGGTACGGTAGCTTTTGTACCGGTAGTAGCGGTGCACCCAGGTCGCGTAGTTGCCGGCGCCGTTGGTGACAATGGCGTCGATCGGCAGGTTGGCGTCGAGCCAGCCCACGATCTCGGCCATCTGTACCGGGCCCGGGGTCGCCAGCGGCTTCAGCAGGGTCTCGTACTCGCTGCGCGCCAGCGGCGTCGCCGCTGCCCAGGCCGAGGAGTCGACCGGCTCCATCTCGGCGACTGCCGCCAGGAAGGCGCGCTGGCTGGCGTTGATCGGCAGGTCTGCCTGGTAGACCCGACCCAGTTCGTCGGCGCCGGCGTGGACGTGCACCAGCCCCTGGCGGGGACGCGGGATGTCGAGCAGCGAGTAGCCGCTGGTGGTCATCTCGCCGAGCCGGGCGCCGATGACGATCAGCAGGTCGCTGTCGCGCACCCGCGCACCGAGCTTCGGGTCGACGCCGATGCCGACATGGCCGACGTAGTTCGGGTGACGGTTGTCGAGATAGTCCTGGCAGCGGAACGATGCCCCGACAGGCAGCGTGTTGGCCTCGGCGAAGCGCATCAGCGCCGTCGACGTGGCAGCGTCCCACCCACCGCCGCCAACGATCACCAACGGCCGCTTGGCCGCCGACAGCAGCTCCCGGAAGCGCGCCAGATCGGCCGGCCCGGGATGTGGCTCGGTGCGCTTGTAGGGGTCGAAGTCCGGCACCATGGCGCGTTCGACCAGCATGTCTTCCGGCAACGCCAGCACCACCGGACCGGGCCGGCCGGACGTGGCGGTGTGGAAGGCGCGGCTCATGTACTCCGGGATGCGCGCCGGATCGTCGATCTGAGCCACCCACTTGGCGAGCTGGCCGTACATGCGGCGGTAGTCGATCTCCTGGAACGCCTCGCGCTCCATCATGTCGCGCCCGACCTGGCCGACCAGCAGGATCATCGGCGTCGAGTCCTGGAACGCCACGTGCACGCCGGCGCTGGCGTTGGTGGCACCGGGCCCACGAGTGACCATGCAGATGCCGGGCTTGCCGGTCAGCTTGCCGTAGGCTTCCGCCATCATCGCGGCGCCGCCCTCCTGCCGGCACACGATCGTCCGGATTTCCGGCGCGTCGACCAGCCCGTCCAGCACGGCCAGATAGCTTTCACCGGGAACGGCGAACGCGAGGTCCACGCCGTGCGCCCTCAGGCAATCCACCAGGATGTGGCCGCCGATGCGGCCGGCGTTGCTGCGGTCAGTGCTCGATGGGCTCGTCGACATAGCCTGTATACCGTTGCGATTTGGGTTTCTCGTGGTCTTCGGGCTTCACGTACTGGATCGAGGATTTGCCGCGGAGCTCGGCGGGCAGGATCATCACCCGGATGAAGCGGGTGCACTCCAACTCGCTCGCCTGGGCGAAGACGGGTTCGGGGCCAGGCTCGAACCACGCCTGACCGGGCAGATAATGGTGCGACTTGCCACGCGTGTCGATCCGGATCTGACCCTGTCGAAGGCATCGTATGCCGGGTCCCTGATGGGTGTGCAGGAGCGCGGTTCCAGCGATCGGGAACTTCACGCTGTCGCAGCGCATGATCCACGACTTGGCCGGATCAGGACCGTCCAGGGGAGCGGACAGATTTTCCGTCGAGCTGACGCCAGTGCCACGGGCCCTTACCGCCTCGGAATCATCCGGCGCGAGTTCCCACCGCCAGACCACCGCGCCGTCGGCGGCGGCGCTGATGCGCACCGGCCCCGCTCCGTACCAGGCCGCGTCCTCGGCGCACTCCGCGCCGTCGTCGGTCTGGAAACCGCCACGGTGGCAGTAAAGCACACGATTGAGCGCGGGAAGCGGCTCGGAATAGGTCGCTCCAGGCTCCAGGCGGTCGATCATCTGCCGAAGCACGTACCCGGTCGCGGACATCAAAGCACCTCCCGTCTCACTGTTCTTGATGGTTCCGGCCGGCGCGCGCCGGCAGCCAGTCTCAAGCGATGGTCGCCTCCCCGCGCAGCCGGACGCTGCCGCGTTCGATCACGTAGCCCCGGTCGAGCAGGCCATGCAGATGCGTGTCATTGGATTCGGCGATCAGCACCGACAGGCCCTCGCGCTTAAGATCGGACAGAACCTCCACCATCCGGCGGGCCAGCACCGGAGCAATACCCTCCGTCGCTTCGTCCAGCAGCAGCAGCCGGCGCCCCGCCATCAGCGCGCGGGCCAACGCGACCAGTTTCTGCTGACCACCGGACAGGCTGGCCGAGGGCCGGTCTCGGAACTCCCAAACCTCCGGCATCAGCCGGTAGATCCAGGATAGCCTGGGGGCGGCGTCGGCAACCCCTGCAGCCCATGCTGGCAGCATCACGTTCTCCTCGGCGGTCATCGCCGGAATCAGTCTGCGATCCTCGGGCATGTAGCCGATGCCGAGGCGGGCTCGCTGAAAGCCGGCCATGGTCCGCAGATCGGCCCCGTCGAAGCCAATCCGCCCGGAGCTGGCGTTCAGCAGCCCCATGATGGCGCGCAACAGCGTGGTCTTGCCGGCACCGTTGCGCCCGATCAGCCCACAAACCGCGCCACGCGGCACAGATAGGTCGACCGACCGCAGGACCGACGCCGGTCCGATCGCAAGCTCGAGGCCTTCAACGGCGAGCATCGCCGGCCTCCGATTTTGACCCGGGGCCGGGCGGGCCGCATGCGTGCGGGTCGCTGCCGATTACGTATTCCCTCACTTTCGGATCGTTCAGCGCCTCCGCTGGCGGGCCGTCGCAGATGATTTCTCCCTGATAGAACGCCAGAACCCGGCTGACGTAACGGGAGACGATTTCCATGTCGTGCTCGACGAACAGCACGGTCACACCCTCCTCCCGCAGGGCGCCCATGACCACGTCCATCAGCTCGAACTTCTCCTCGCTGGAGATGCCGCTGGTCGGCTCGTCCAGGAGCAGGATCTTGGGATCGGCGACCGTCGCCATGGCGATGTCGAGGAGCTTGCGGATGCCCTGTGGCAGGGACCCGGCGCGCTGGCCCCGATACTCGGCGATACGGTAGCGCCTCAGGATGACGTCGACCTGGGCCTCGAGGCCGGGTCGCCGCAGGCGGCGCAGCCCGGCGCCTCCGCCGGTCTCGGCAATGCCCAGCGCGATCAGGAGGTTGTCGGACACGCTGGCGGTGGCAAACACCTGTGCTACCTGGAACGAACGGCAGATGCCGAGCCGGGTGATGGCCCGCGGCGCCATGCCGGTGATGTCACGGCCGTCGAACAGGATCCGGCCTGAGCTCGGCTGCAGCCAGCCGGTCACCATGTTGACGAAGGTTGTCTTGCCGGCGCCGTTGGCACCGATGATTCCGACGATCTCGTGCGGAGCGACCGCGACGTCGAGGTGACGCGCAGCGGTCACCGCACCGAAGCTTTTGTTGACCCCGACCGCCTCGAGAAGCGCCGTCACGATGGCGCCTCCCGTCGTCCGAGGACCCGCTGCAGCAGTGACCACACCCCGCCCGGCAGAAAGAAGATGATGCCGAGCAGGGTTGCGCCGACGATCAGTTGCCAGGCGTGGGGCAGCCACTCGAAGGCGTAGGTGCGGATCAGTTCGTAGATCAAGGAGCCGATGAAGGGGGCTGCGACGCTGCCGGGCCCCGACAGGACCGTCACGAACAGCAATTCCCCCGAGACTGGCCAATTGACCATCGAGTCCGGGTCGACCTGCCCGACCGACAGGGCGAGGACGGCGCCACCGAGCCCGGCCAGCGCCGCCGAGATCACGTACTTGACGTGAATCGCGCGGGCCACCGAGAAGCCGAGATATTCGACCCTGATCTCGTTGTCGCGGATCGCGGTCGTCAGCTGGCCAAGCGTCGTCTGCAAATAGCGGTGGACCAGCGTCGTGGTCGCCCATCCGAGCAGACAGACCATCACGAAGGTCGCGCGCAACGTGAGCCCGGCATCCCCCGGCGCAAAACCGAGGAAGGTCGGCGAACTGACATTGAAACCGTCGGTCGATCCGAGCGCCTCGGTCTTCACCAGAATGCCGTACAGCACCATGGAGAAAGCGAGGCTGAGCATCGCGAAAAAGATCCCCCGATAGCGGCGGACGATGAAGCCGAGTCCGAACCCGACCGTCGCCGCGACCACGGTTGCCGCCGGCAGGGTCAGCAAGATCTCCGACACCTCGAACTCCTTGCCGAGGAGTGCGACGGTGTAGGCGCCCAGGCCGACGTAGAGCGCGTGGCCGAACGACACCAGCCCGGTTCGCCAGAGCACCATAAGCCCGATCACCGCGATCGCCCGGGCGAACGCGACGGTGGTGAGGTTTATAAGCCAATCCGGCAGCACCAGCAGGCCGAGCGCGAGCACCGTCGCGAACCCGACCATCAACCCAGGGATCGTCCAGTCCCGATCCGCGTGCATCGCCTCTCTCCTCAGATCTTTCGCGCCCGGGCGGGCGCGAACAGGCCCTGGGGACGGAAAACGAGGACCACGGCCATCACACCGTAGACCACGAACAACTCGACCTCCGGCAACTGGTGGACCGCCACCGCGCGGGCGATCCCGACGATCAGCGCGCCGATCGCGGCGCCCGGAATGCTGCCCATGCCGCCGATCACCACCACGGCGAAGGACAGCACGATCACCTCAATCCCGAATCCGGGAGCGACCGACACCATCGGCGCCACGTAGGCACCGCCGAGCGCCCCGAGTACCGCGCCCAGCATGAACGTGACGACGTAGACCGTCGTTACGTCGATGCCCATCGCCGCCGCCACCTCGCGATCGTGGATCACCGCGGTCAGCAGCCTGCCCCAGCGGGTCCGCGTGAGCCCCACCCAGAGCGACACACCCACAGCCACCGCCAGCCCGATCAGGGTGAGCGAGTAAACATCGCGCTGGATGCCGCCAATCTCGGTCGATCCGAGGAGCGCCATGGGCTGGTAGGCGAAGTACGGATCCACCCCGAACACCAGCAGGATGACGTCTTCCAGGATCAGGAAGGCGGCGAAGGTGGCCAGTACGACGATGACCTCGTCGCGGGCGTACATGAACCGGATCAGCCCGCGCTCCAGCACGAAGCCTAGGACGCACCCGACCAGCAGGGCGGCGGCGGCGATCATCAGGAACGTGCCGACGTCGGCGAGCCCGGCCTCGGACCAAACGCCGATCAAAAAAGCGGAGGTGTAGGCGCCCCAGGCATAGAGGCTCCCGTGGGCGACGTTCAGGATCTTCATGACCCCGAAAATGACGGTCAGCCCGACCGAGACCAGAAACAGGTACGACGAGAAGACCAGTCCGTCCAACAACGTGGTGACGGCCGTTTCCATGCGCGGCGCTCCGAAGCGGGTAAGCCGGTCGATGGGACGCCGTCGGGAACGGGGTGGCCCCGCCTCCCGACGCGCCGGGTCAGCACTTGGCGCCCGGCATGCCCTTCTCGATCCATTCGACGCTGGTTACACCTCCGGGCGGGTTCACACACTCGGCGGGGTAGAACCTGACATTGACGAGGCCAGGCTCACCCTCGACGTCGTTCCACTTGCTGATGCCGAAGGCGTTCTCGGTGACCGCCTGGTGACCGTCCGCCAGCGCCATCGTCACGGTCGTGGAGAAGCTCTCGAACGTCATACCCTTGAACGCCGCGGTCACCTGCTCGGTCCCCGGGAAGGCGCCGGCGGCAGTGGCCGCCTTGTCATAGGCGATCTTGGTCGCCAGTACGCCCTGGGCGTACTGGTAGGCGGGATCCGCCGGGTACTGGCCGTAACGATCGACGTAAGTCTTGATGAACCAATCGTTCAGAGGGGTCTTAACGCCGCGCGCCAGGATGCCGTACGGGCCGCGCGCGCCGATGATGACGCCGTCCGGCAGCTTCTTGCCGAGCCGGTAGATCGCCGTGCCGCCGACCGTGAACAGCACCTTCTTGTTCTCGAACAGTCCTCGCGGGCTGGCCTGGAAGATGAACCCCTCCAGATCGCCGCCCCAGAACGACGAATGCACCAGTTCGGCGCTGTCGAGGGACAGCGCGGAGATCTCGGAACCGTACTGGCCGGCAAAGATCTTCGGGAACTGAGGCTTGTCCGACGCCTTCGCGGCTGGGGCGAGTACCTTCATCGACAGATCGAAATCGCGCCAGCTATCCTGGCCGAAGGCGTAGTTCTGATTCAGCCCGGTGTAGGATCCGATGCCCGGAAACACATCCTTGATGTAATGGGCCGCCGCCACGCCGTCCGAAGTGGCGTGGCTCATGGTTCTGAAGATGTACTGGCGCGGGGCATCTTCGAAGATTCGCGGGGTGCCGCAGATCGTGAAGACGGTCAGGGTCTTCAGTTCCTCAGCGACCGGCGTGAGGGCGGCGCAGGATCCCGACGATATGTAACCGATGACGGCGTCGACGTTGCGCTTCTGGACGAGGTTCCGGTACTCGGAGACCTGCTTGGTGTTGCCGCCGTTTTCGTCGACGAACAGCGCCTCGACCGTGGCGCCGGCAAAGCCCTTGGTGTTGTAGGGCTTCGGCAGGGTTCCGGCGTTGATCGCGTCCACCACCATCTCAGCGCCGTTGCGGGCGGGCACGCCGAACGGTCCAGCCGCTGGCCCGGACAGGAACGTCGGGACCGCGATGATTACCGTCTCCTTGGCCATCGCCGGATACGACGCGGCGACGGCAGCGGCTAGCGCCGCGCCGGTCACCCCCAGTCTCGTCCAGTCCATCGGTCCCTCCCGTTTCGCCCGCCCAGCGGTGTTGCGAAGTCTCGCCCTGTTCCAGCGAACGGTTGTTCCGTCCGTCAAACCGCTCGACGGCGGCCCGAAATGGAACCATGCGGGACCGCAACATGCAACGCGGGGGCACCGCTTGCCACGACCCTCGACGAGGGTTACTCAGTTTCCAAAGCCAGATGAATTAACCGAGGGAGACGCCCCATGGGTGTGCAGAAGAATTTCATCGGCGGCGAATGGATCGACGGCGCCGCGGCGCGCGACAACGTCAACCCGTCCGATCTGTCCGACATCGTCGGGAGCTACGCGCAGGCCGACGCGGCTGGCGTGACCCGCGCCGTCGACGCCGCCAAGACCGCTGCCCAGGCCTGGAATCGCTCGACGCCCCAGCAGCGCTACGACGTCCTGGAGTTCGTCGGCAACGAGATCATGGCGCGCCGCGAAGAACTCGGACGCCTGCTGTCCCGCGAAGAAGGCAAGACCCTTCCCGAGGGTATCGGTGAGGCGACCCGCGCGTCGCAGATCTTCAAATTCTTCGCTGGAGAGGCGCTGCGGATCCAGGGCGAGAAGATCCAGAGCGTGCGGCCGGGCGTCGACGTCGAGATCACCCGCGAGCCGATGGGCATCGTCGGGATCATCACGCCATGGAACTTCCCGA
>CAYNFA010000182.1:0-7355 GCA_964396345.1 uncultured Thalassobaculum sp. | reverse complement strand
CCCGACTTCCGCCTCTATCCTGGCGAGCGCGGCGTCGACCTGGTCCTGCAGCGCGTCGGGGTACTTCCGGCCGTTGGCGTAGTAGTGGGTGCAGACCTCGGTGGTTACCGTGAAGCCCGGCGGAACCGGCAGCCCGATCGAGCTCATCTCGGCCAGGTTCGCGCCCTTGCCGCCCAGCAGGTTCTTCATCTCGGCCCGGCCGTCCGCCGTGCCGCCACCGAAGCCGTACACCCACTTGGTCATCGCCGCACTCCTATCCGGTCGCTCAGCACCGATGCACTCGCAGTCACCGATGCACTTCAGCCCTCGACGCGGGCGAAATCAGCCACCCGGCCCATGGCTGAGCGCACGCCCGCCAGAAGCCGCAGCCGGTTGATCCGCAGGTCCGCGTCGTCGGCGTTGACGGTCACCTTGTCGAAGAACGCGTCGATCGGCCCCCGCAAGGTCGACAACGTCGCCATCGCACCCGCGAAATTCTCCGACTTCAACGCCGATTCAAGCACGGGATCCGCCGCCTCCAGAGCCGCGTGCAGTGCAACTTCCTCGTCCAGAACGAGCCGCCTGACTTCCGGTTCCGCCACGTGGGAAACCCCGTCCTTCTTCTCCTCGGCGCGCAGGATGTTGCCGGCGCGCCGATACCCCGTCAGCAAGTTGGCACCATCCTCGGTCCCGAGGAAGGCCGCGAGCGCGCGCACCCGCTCCAGCAGGCGGACCAGGTCATCCTCGCCGCCGCCGCTCGCCCCGTCCTGCTCGAACACCGCCGCGATCAGGTCGTGCCGCACCCCCTGCTCGCGCAGATGGACCTTCAGGCGGTCGGCGAAGAACGCCAGCAGGCTGGCGGCGGTGCGGGCCGCCGCCGCGTCGTCCGCCGCCGCACGGATCTCCGGCGACAGCCGGCCGAACGCCGAGGCGAACAGATCCCCCAGCGGCAGGCGCAGGTCGTTCTCGATGATCAGCCGGATGACGCCGAGCGCCGCCCGGCGCAGCGCGAACGGGTCCTTGGAGCCGGTCGGGGTCTCGCCGATCGCGAAGAACCCGACCAGCGTGTCGATCTTGTCGGCCAGCGCCACCGCCACCGACACCGGCGCGGTCGGGCAGCGGTCGCCGGGGCCGAGCGGCGAGTAGTGCTCGGCGATGGCGTCGGCGACCGCCGGGTCCTCGCCGGCGTCGCGGGCGTAATAGCGGCCCATCACGCCCTGCAGTTCGGGAAACTCGCCGACCATGCCGGTGGTCAGGTCGGCCTTGCAGAGCGTGGCGGCGCGGCGCGCCTGGTCGCCGTCGGCGCCGATCCGCGCGCCGATCTCGACCGCGAGCTGCGCGAAGCGCTGCACCTTGTCGGCCATGGTGCCGAGCCGGTCGTAGAACTTCACGTCCTGCAGGGCGCCCCGCCGGTCGCCGAGCGGGATCCGGCGATCCTGGTCCCAGAAGAACTTGGCGTCCGAGAGCCGGGCGCGCAGCACCTTCTCGTTGCCGGCGACGATCGCCGCGTCGCGGCCGGGCTCGCTCGCCATGTTGGCGATCACCACGAAGCGGTCGGCGAGCGCGCCGTCGGCGGTCTCCAGCGCGAAGTACTTCTGGTGGCTGCGCATCGAGGTGACCAGCACCTCCTTCGGCACGCCCATGAACCGCGCGTCGATCCGGCCGAGCATCGCCACCGGCCACTCGACCAGGCCGCAAACCTCCTCGAGCAAGCCGGGATCGGGCCTGGCGACCAGCCCGGCGCCGGCCGCCAGCGCGGCAATGCCGTCGGCGATGACGCGCTTGCGTTCCTCGCGATCGAGGACGACGAAGGCCTCGCGCAGCCGGGCGCGGTAGTCCTCGAACCCAGCCACCGCGAACGGGTCCGGGGCAAGGAATCGGTGGCCGCGGGTCTCGCCGGCGAACGCCAGTTGGCGGTCGCCGAGATCGAGACCACCCTCCAGCACCGCGCCGTCGAACAGCGCCAGCACGTGATGCAGCGGGCGAACCCAGCGGAAGCTGTTGCGCCCCCAGCGCATCGACTTCGGCCACGGCAGCTCGCGGATCGCCTCCAGGATCAGGCCCGGCAGGACGTCCCGGGTGGCGCCGCCCCGCTTCTCGATCACCGCGAACCAGAATTCGCCCTTGCCGGTGTCGCGCCGCTCGCACTGCTCCAGGGTCAGGCCGACCGAGCCGAGGAAGCCCTGCAGGGCCTTTTCCGGCGCGTCGGCGCGCGGGCCGCGGCGCTCCTCGCGGACGTCCGGCTGGCTGATCGGCAGGCCGTCGGCCACCAGCACCAGCCGGCGCGGCGTGACGTGGGCGGTGGCCGACACGAACTCCAGGCCCGCCGCCTTCAGCTTGGCGGTCACGAGGCCCTTGAAGTCCTCGGCGGCGCGCGCCTGCATGCGCGCCGGGATCTCCTCGGAGAACAGCTCGACGAGCAGCTCAGCCATGGGTGCGGCGCTCCAGCTTGTTCCGTTCCCAATCGGCCTTCCAGGCCGTGCTGGTCGCCACCCACTTCTCGCAGCAGGCCTTCGCCAGCGCCCGCACCCGGCCGATATAGGCCTGGCGCTCGGTCACGCTGATCACGCCGCGCGCGTCCAGCAGGTTGAAGGCGTGGCTGGCCTTCATGCACTGATCGTAGGCTGGCAGCGGCATCGGCTTCTCGGCCGCCAGCAGGGCGCCGCACGCCGCCTCGGCGTCGGCGAACTGGCGGAACAGCGTCGCGGTATCGGCAAACTCGAAATTGTAGGTCGAGAACTCCAGCTCGGCCTGCTTGTAGACGTCGCCGTAGACCTTGCCGCCCTGGTCCTTCGGCACCCCGTCCCAGTCCAGGTCGTAGACGTCGTCGACGCCCTGGATGTACATGGCGAGGCGCTCCAGCCCGTAAGTCAGTTCCAGGCTGACCGGCGCGCAGTCGATGCCGCCGACCTGCTGGAAGTAGGTGTACTGCGACACCTCCATGCCGTCGCACCACACCTCCCAGCCGAGGCCCCAGGCGCCGAGCGTCGGGCTTTCCCAGTCGTCCTCGACGAAACGGATGTCGTGCTGCATCGGGTCGAGACCCAGCGCCCGCAGCGAGCCGAGGTAAAGCTCCTGGCTGTCGACCGGCGACGGCTTGATGAGCACCTGGAACTGATAATAGTGCTGCAACCGGTTCGGGTTCTCGCCGTAGCGGCCGTCGGTCGGCCGGCGCGACGGCTGCACGTAGGCGGCCTTCCAGATGTCGTCGGGGGCCAGCGACCGCAGCGTGGTCGCCGGATGGAACGTGCCGGCCCCGACCTCCATGTCGTAGGGCTGCAGAATCAGGCAGCCCTTGCTCGCCCAGTAGGTCTGCAACGTCAGGATCAGGTTCTGGAAGGCGAACCGGCTATCCGGTCGATCGCCATCGGGCATGACACGACTCTCAGGCGCTTGTTCGCGGGTGCGAGAAACTAGACGGCGCGCCCCGGCGAATCAAGGAAGATGGCGGTGCCGCATACGCGCGCCACGCGCCCGGCTACACTTCGCCGGCCCGGGATCGCGGGGGCGGCTGGAGGAGGCGTGGATGGCCGGTTGGTTGCAATGGCTGGACCTGCTGGGGGTGGCGGTGTTCGCCGCTTCCGGGGCGCTGGTGGCGTCGCGCAAGCAGATGGACCTGATCGGCTTCGGGCTGATGGCGACGGCCACCGGCATCGGCGGCGGCACCCTGCGCGACCTGCTGCTGGAGCGCCCGGTGTTCTGGATCGCCGACGGCCGCTACCTGGCGGTGTGCCTCGGGATCGCCGTGCTGGTCTATCTCGGTGCCCACATCGTGCAGCGCCGCTTCGTGGTGCTGCTGTGGGCCGACGCGATCGGGATCTCGGCCTACGCGGTGATGGGGGCCGAACTCGGCCTGCGCCACGGGGCGGCGGCGCCGGTCGCGGTGGCGCTCGGCGTCATGACGGCGACCTTCGGCGGTTTGATTCGCGACGTGCTGTGCCAGGAAACCCCGCTGATCCTGCGCCGCGAGGTGTACGCCACGGCGGTCGCAGGCGGTGCCGGGGCCTACGTGGCGGCGCACGCGCTCGGGATCGACAACCCGGTCGCCGGGTTCCTCGGGTTTGCGGTCAGCTTCGCCGTCCGGGCCGGCGGCATCGGCCTCGGCTGGTCGCTGCCAACCTACAAGCCGCGGGCCGGCCGCGACTACCCGGTGGAACCATGACGCAGGCCGCCGGAATTTGCCTGCCACGCCAGCCCCGGCTATGAGTCACTCGACACCGCGACCGGATGGAGCCCCTCTATGGCCGAAACGTTCGATCTGACCGGCAAGACGGCGCTGTTCACCGGCGCCAGCCAGGGGCTCGGCGCCGGATTCGCCGCCACCCTCGCCCGGGCCGGCGCGAAGGTGGCGCTCGCGGCCCGTCAGACCGGCAAGCTGGCCGAGCTTCAGGGCGCGATCGAGGCCGCCGGCGGCAGCGCGCACGCGATCGCCATGGACGTGACCGACGCCGCCTCGGTGCGCGCCGGCTTCGACGCCGCCGAGGCGGCCCTCGGCCCGGTCGACGTGCTGGTCAACAACGCCGGCATCGCCATCCCGAAGCCGTTCCTGGAGGTCACCGAGGACGATTGGGACGCGGTGCTGGACACCAATTTGAAGGGCTGTTTCCTCGCCGGCCAGGAGGCGGCGCGGCGGATGGCGGGGCGCGGCGGCGGCTCGATCATCAACATCGCCAGCGTGCTCGGCCAGCAGGTCATCGGCCACCTGGCCAGCTACTGCGCCTCGAAGGCGGCGCTGATCCAGCTCACCAAGTCCATGGGGCTGGAACTGGCGCGCGTCGGCGTGCGCGTCAACGCGCTCGCCCCCGGCTACGTCGAGACCCCGATCAACGCCGGATTCTTTCACGGCCCCGCCGGCGAGAAGCTGGTCAAGGGCATCCCGCAGCGCCGGCTCGGACGCCCCGACGATCTCGACGGCGCCCTGCTGCTGCTGGCCTCCGATGCCTCGCGCTACATGACCGGCACCGTGCTGACGGTGGACGGCGGCTTCCTCCTGGCCTGACCCATGGCGGTACCGCTGATCGACCCGGACGACCTCGGCTTCGCGCTCTGGCGGGTGCTCGACGCCGCCACGCTCACCCGCTACCCACGCTTCGCCGACCACGACCGCGCCTCGTTCGACCAGGTGATCGACACCGCCCGGCGGATCGCCGAGGACAAGTTCCGCCCGCACGCCGCCAAGTCGGACGCCAACGAGCCGCGCCTCGAGGACGGCCGGGTGGTGCTGATACCGGAGATCGGCGAGGCGCTGACAGCGTTCGCCGAGGCCGGGTTCCTGGCGGCGCATCACGACGCCGAGTTCGGCGGGATGCACCTGCCCTGGACCATCCAGCAGGCCGCCTTCGCGCACTTCAAGGCCGCCAACACCCCGACGGTCGGCTACGCCTTCCTGACCATCGCCGCCGCCAACCTGATCCACGCCCACGGCACCGACGAGCAGCGGCGGCTGTGGATGGTGCCGATGCTGGACGGACGGTTCTTCGGCACCATGGCGCTGTCCGAACCGCACGCCGGATCGTCGCTGTCCGACGTGCGCACCGCGGCGCGGCCGCTCGGCGACGGCGGCTACGCGATCAAGGGATCCAAGATGTGGACCTCGGGCGGCGAGCACGAGCTGGCCCGCAACATCATCCACATGACGCTGGCCCGCATCGAGGGAGCGCCGGCCGGGGTCAAGGGGCTGTCGCTGTTCATCGTGCCGCGCTTCCGGCTGGACGCGGACGGCGAGCCGGCGGCGTCGAACGACGTCACCCTGGTGGGCCTGAACCACAAGATGGGCTACCGGGGCACCGTCAACACCGCGCTCAGCTTCGGCGACCGCGACGACTGCGTCGGCTGGCTGGTGGGCGATCCCGGTCGCGGGCTCGCCCAGATGTTCCACATGATGAACGAGGCACGGGTCGGCGTCGCCCTCGGCGCCATCATGCTGGCCTACGCCGGTTACCAGGAGAGCCTCGATTACGCCCGCTCGCGCGCCCAGGGCCGGCACCCCGGCGACAAGGACCCGGCGGCGCCGCAACTCGCGCTGATCCAGCACGCCGACGTCCGCCGGATGCTGCTGCAGCAGAAGGCGGTCGCCGAGGGCGGGTTGCTGCTGGCGCTCGACCTGGCGTTGCGGATCGATCGCCAGCGCCACGATCCCGACCCGGCCGTGCAGCACCACGAGGCGCTGCTGCTCGATTTCCTGACGCCGGTCATCAAATCCTGGTTCTCCGATCGCGCGCTGGAGGCGAACCACAACGCCATCCAGATACTCGGCGGCTACGGCTACACCCGCGACTACCCGGTCGAGCGGATCTACCGCGACAACCGCCTGAACCCGATCCACGAGGGCGCCAACGCCATCCAGGCGATCGACCTGCTCGGCCGCAAGGCCGGCATGGCCGAGGGTGCGGCGTTCCGGGCGGTGATCCAGGAGATCCAGGCCTCGCTCGACGCCGCCGCGCCGCATCCCGACCTCGCGGCGATCCGGGCCGAGACCGCCGCCGCCCTCGACCGCCTGACCGGCGTGACCGCGCGACTGCTGGCGTCGGCACCGGAGACCGGGCCGACCCGCATGCTGGCCAACGCCGCCGCCTACATGGATCTGGCCGGCCTGACCGTCCTCGGCTGGGTGTGGCTGCGCCAGGCGAAAGCCGCCCTCGACGACCTGCCGGCGGCTGCCCCCGGCCGACCGCGCGATTTCCTGCTGGGCAAGCTGCACACCGCGCGCTACGTCGCCGCCTGGGAGCTGCCGCGCACGGCCCACCACGCCGAGCTGCTCGGCAGGCTCGACGACACGCTGACGACGATGTGCGACATCTGGTTCTGACGGCTACGACCATTTCGGAGGATTTGATGACCATCCAGAAGATCGGCGTGTGCGGCGCCGGCATGATGGGCTCGGAGATCGCGCTGGTGTTCGCGCTCGCCGACCGCAAGGTGCGCCTGATGGACACCGACCGGGCGTTCGTCGACAAGGCGATGAAGAAGCTGGAGGGGGTACTGGATTCCGGCATCGGCCGCGGCTTCTACACCGAGGCCGACAAGCCGCGCGCGCTCGCCAACATCGAGACAGCGACCGACGTCTCCGGCTTCGGCGACGTCGACCTGGTGATCGAGGCGGTGACCGAGGACCAGCAGGTCAAGGGCAAGCTCTACAAGGACCTCGACGCCGTGCTGAAGCCGGGCGCCATCATCGCGTCCAACACCTCGTCGATCTCGATCTCGGTGCTGGCCTCGAACTTCTCCGAGGCCCGGCAGAAGAACTTCCTCGGCCTGCACTTCTTCTCGCCGGTCAGCCGCATGAAGCTTGTCGAGGTGATCTCCGGCTTCGACAGCGACCCGGAGGTGGTGAAGGCCGCGACGCAGGTCTGCGAGGAGATCGGCAAGAGCCCGAT
>CAYNFA010000181.1:0-7398 GCA_964396345.1 uncultured Thalassobaculum sp. | reverse complement strand
GTCTTGAAACGAACGAGAGAGTCGGAGCAGATCATGGACAAGCGCAAATCGGGGGCAAACCACCCCTACATTCCCGAACTGAAGGAGCAACTGCGCAAGGGCGGTGTCGACCGGCGGGAGTTTCTCCGCACCATCACCCTCCTCGGCGTGTCGGCTGGTTCGGCCTACGCAATGGCCGGCGAGATCCTCGGCCAGGGGATGACCGCTCCAGCGCGGGCCCAGGGCAAGGCAGGCGGCACCTTGAAATACGCCATGAAGGTGCAGGAGATGACCGATCCGGCGACCTTCGACTGGACCGAGAAGTCGAACGTCGCCCGTCACATCGTCGAATATCTCACCATCACCGGCGACGACAACGTCACGCGTCCGTACCTTGCCGAAAGCTGGTCCGCCTCCGAGGATCTGAAGACTTGGGAGTTCAAGCTCCGCAAGGGCGTGAAGTGGAACAACGGCGACGAGTTCAACGCCGACGACGTGGTCCACAACTTCACCCGCTGGCTGGATCCCAAGACCGGTTCGTCCAACGTCGGGCTGTTCGACGCGATGGTCGAGGAGAGCGACACCGGCAAGAAGGACGACAAGGGCGAGGCCGTCAAAACCAAGACGATGATTGCCGGCGCGATCGAGAAGGTGGACAGCCACACCGTCCGCCTGAACCTCAAGTCGGCCGTACTGTCGATCCCCGAGAACCTCTACAACTACCCGACCGCGATCGTGCACCGGAAGTTCGACGAGATGGGCGCCGACCTGTCCAAGAACCCGATCGGCACCGGACCCTATGAACTGACCAAGTTCGCGGTGGGCGGCCAGGCGATGCTCAAGAAGCGCCAAGATCCCTACTGGGGCGGCGAGGTCTTTCTCGACGAGATCCACTACATCGACCTCGGCGAGGACGCATCCGCCCAGGTTGCGGCGATCGCCTCCGGCCAGGTCGACGGCATCTACGAGGTCGATGTCAGTCAACTGGACGTCTACGACGCGCTGCCGACCGTGAAGATCTACGAGGCGGCGACCGCCCAGACCGGCATCGGCCGGATGAAAGTCGACGCCAAGCCGTTCGACGACGTCCGGGTGCGCAAGGCCGTCCAGCTCTGCATGAACACCCCTGAGATCCTGAAAATCGCCTATCGCGGCCGCGGCGTCCCCGGCGAGCATCATCACGTCGCACCGATCCACCCAGAGTACTTCGCGCTGCCAAAGCCGAAATACGACCCCGAGGCCGCCAAGAAACTGCTGGCTGAAGCCGGTTACAAGGACGGCATCACGCTGAAGATAGACTTCGGCCAGACTTCCGGCGCGTGGGAGTTGGCGGCGATGCAGGCGTTCAAGCAGCAATGCGCCCCGGCCGGCATCAACCTGGAGCTCAATCCGGTGCCGGCGGCGACCTATTGGGGCATCTGGACGGAGACCCCGTTCGGCCTGACCTCCTGGACCCACCGTCCGCTCGGTGTGATGGTGCTGAACCTCGCCTACCGCTCGGGTGTGCCGTGGAACGAGTCCGGCTACGCCAACCCGGAGTTCGACAAGGCCCTCGACGAGGCCAGCGCGCTGCTCGACGTGACCAAGCGCAAGGCCGCCATGGAGAAGGTCGAGAAGATCCTCCAGGACGACGCCGTCATGGTCCAGCCGATCTGGCGGGCGGTGTTCTCGGCGGCCACCGACAAGGTCAAGGGTTACAGCACGCATCCGACGCTGTACCACCAGTGGCACAAGGTGTGGCTCGACACCTGATAAGCTTGGATGATGAACGGAACGGGCGGTGCCTCGGCACCGCCCGTCGCCGTCGAGGCCAGCGACCGCGCGCTGAAGCGTGCACCACCGGGGGAAGCGGAGTCCGGCCCGACCGGCCGGAACCGTGTCACGGGAGACATCCCGAGAGATGTTGATCTTTCTCGCCAAGCGCTTTGTGTATCTTTTGTTCACCATGCTGGTCGTCTCCATGCTGGTGTTCCTGGTCCTGGAGCTGGACCCGGGCAACGTCGCCCAGAAGGTGCTCGGACCGTATTCAAACGACGAACAGCGGCGCCTTTGGATGGAGGCAAACGGCTACCTGCAGCCGCTGCCGGTGCGGTACGCCCAATGGCTGGGGAACTTCCTGACCGGCGATTTCGGAATGTCGACGCGGTTCAAGGTGCCGGTCGCCGACATCCTGCTGCCCAGGCTGGCGAATACCGCCATGCTCGGCTTGGGCGTGCTGATCGTCATGGTGCCGCTGGCGCTGGTTCTCGGGGTCCTGGCCGGCATGAAGGAAGGTTCCGCCCAGGACCGTACGATCTCCGTGTTCTCGATCGCCACGACATCGATCCCGGAATTCGCCTCGGGCGTGTTCCTGGTCGCGATCTTCGTCCTCTGGCTCGGCGTGCTGCCCGGCGTCAGCAACATGTCCAGCGGCTTCGACCTCAGCCAGATGGTCCTGCCGGTGGCAGCGCTGGTGATGTACGGGTTCGGATACATCACCCGCATGACCAGGGCGTCGATGGCCGAGGTAATGCAGACCCACTACATCCGCACCGCCGTCCTGAAGGGGGTGCCGGCCCGACAGGTCATCATGAAGCACGCCCTGCGCAACGCCCTGATCGCGCCGTTCACGGTGATCATGCTGCAGATCAACTGGCTGCTATCCGGCGTCATCGTCATCGAATACCTGTTCGCTTATAAGGGCTTCGGCTCGCTGCTGCTGGAAGCCGCGCTGAACAAGGACATCTTTGTCATCGAAGCCTGCACCATGGTCGCCGTGCTGGTGGCCGTGGGGACCCAGACCATCGCGGACATCGGGTACATGTACCTGAACCCGCGCATCCGGTTCAGCTGAGGAGACCGCCATGGCAGCGAGCACCGAACTCGCCGAGCCGGTGGCGCGCCGGCAATCCGGGCTGGCCCGGACCGCCAGTGCGATCGCCCTGCTGCGGGAAAGCCCGGTCGGTATGATCGGCGCCGGCATCGTGCTCGCCTGGGTGCTGGCGGCGGTGTTCGCGCCGCTGCTGGCGCCCTTCGACCCGAACGCGACGATCCTGCCCTTCCAGCGACCGGGAGCCGTCGACCCCACCACCGGCAAGACCTTCTGGCTCGGCAGCGACAAGATCGGCCGCGACATCCTCTCGCGGATCATCTACGGCGGCCGCCGTGTGCTGATCTACGGGCCGATCGCGACCGCTTGCGCCTACGCCGTCGGCATCGTCATGGGTCTGGCAGCCGGCTATTTCCGGGGCTGGTGGGACGCCGTGCTGTCGCGGGTTTCCGACATCGTGCTGTCGTTTCCGATCTTCGTGCTCTACGTGATCGTGATCTCGACCTTCGGCGCCTCGGGGCTGAACATCGTGCTGGCGATCGTGTTCGCCTCGGCGCCCGGCATCATGCGCATCGTGCGCGGCCTGACGCTCGACCTGCGCAACCGCGACTATGTCGCGGCGGCCCAGACCCGCGGCGAGAGCCCGCTGTACATCATGTTCGTCGAGATCCTGCCAAACGCGCGCGGTCCGCTGATCGTGGACGCCTGCCTGCGGCTCGGCTACGTGACCATAACCATCGGGACCCTTGGCTTCCTCGGCCTCGGCCTGCCGCCACCGGACCCGGACTGGGGCGGGATGGTGAACGAGAACCGCGCGCTAGCCCCGGCCTTTCCGCACATGATCGTCTACCCTTGCCTGGCGATCTCGTCGCTGGTGCTCGGCCTGAACCTGCTGGCCGATGGCCTGCGCGAGATCTCGATCCGAGACTGACGCCAAGGAGGGCTGCGATGACGGCCGACAACCGAAAGCCGGTCCTCGAAATCGAGAACCTGTGCATCTCTTACTTCACCAGGGCCGGCGAGATCCCGGCGGTCCAGGACTTCAACCTGACGGTCTACGAGGGTGAGAGCGTCGGCCTGGTCGGCGAGTCGGGGTGCGGCAAGTCGACCGTGGCGATGGCGATCATGCGCTACCTCGGCAGCAACGGCGGGATCGTCGGTGGCTCGATCCGCTTCAGGGGCCGCGACATCACCACGCTGTCGGGCGAGGAGTTGCGCCAGATGCGCGGTTCCGACATCGCGATGATCTATCAGGAGCCGATGGCTGCCCTGAACCCGTCGCTGACCATCGGCGCCCAGTTGATGGAAGTGCCGATGGTCCACGAGCGGGCGTCCGAGCAGGAGGCCTACGGTCGGTCGCGCGCAATGCTCGCGGATGTTCGGCTGCCCGACCCCGACCGGCTGATGGCCGCGTACCCGCACCAGATCTCCGGCGGTCAGCAGCAGCGCGTGGTGATCGCCATGGCGCTGCTGTCCAAACCCTCGCTGCTGCTGCTCGACGAACCGACCACGGCGCTCGACGTCACGGTCGAGGCCGGCATCATCGACCTGGTCGCCGAGATCGCCCGCGAGTACGGCACCGCCCAGATGTTCATCAGCCACAACCTTGGTCTGGTGCGCGAGACCTGCGACCGGATCTGCGTCATGTACTCGGGCGAGGCGGTCGAGACCGGCACCATCGACGATGTTTTCCAGCGCATGCGCCACCCCTACACCCGTGGCCTGTTCGGAGCGATCCCACTGCCGAGCGCCAACAAGCACGACCGACCGCTGGTTGCCATCCCAGGGCAACTGCCCCTGCCGCATGAGCGACCGAGTGGCTGCAATTTCGGACCGCGTTGCGACTACTTCGAGGATGGGGTGTGTGCGCCCGCCCGGATCCCCATGCACGATGTCGCCGGCACCGCCTCGCCCCACCAGAGCCGGTGCAACCGGGTCGAGGAGATCGACTGGGATGCTCCGCCGGTGGTCGGGCAGGTCAACCTTCCAATCGAGCCCGGCGAGCCGGTGCTGGTCGTCGACGGCATGCGCAAGTACTACGAACTCTACGATCGGTCCGTGAAGGCGATGATCTCGGGCGACGGCACGCGCTACGTGAAGGCCAACGAAACGCTCACCTTCAACGCCCGAAAATCGGAGATCGTGGCGATTGTCGGCGAATCGGGGTGCGGCAAGTCGACCTTCGCCAAGGTGCTGATGGGGCTGGAGACGGCAACCGAGGGGACGATCACCTTCAACGGCGTTCAGATCCAGGACACCGAGGTGCAGCAGCGCCCAGCCGCGCAGGTCGCGTCCCTGCAGATGGTGTTCCAGAACCCGAACGATACGCTGAACCCGTCGATGACGGTCGGCGGCCAGATCAGCCGGGTGATCCGGAAGTTCAAGGTCGAAACCGATTCCGACAAGATCCACGAGCGGGTCATGCATCTGCTCGACATGGTCAAGCTGCCGCGCGACTTCTATCACCGTCGTCCACGCCAGCTTTCTGGCGGCCAGAAGCAGCGGGTCGGGGTGGCGCGGGCGTTCGCCGGCAACCCCGCCATGGTGATCGCCGACGAACCGGTTTCGGCTCTGGACGTCTCGGTGCAGGCGGCGGTCACGGAACTCCTGATGGACATCCAGCGCGAGCACGGCACCACGCTGCTGTTCATCAGCCACGACCTGTCCGTCGTGCGCTATCTCGCCGACCGCGTGGTGGTTATGTATCTCGGCCAGATCATGGAACAGGGCACGACGGAGGAGATCTTCTCGCCGCCCTACCACCCCTATACCGAGGCGCTGTTGTCGGCGGTGCCGATCGCCGACACAACGGTCGACAAGCGCAAGATCGTTCTCGAGGGCAATCTGCCGAGTGTCGTCAATCCGCCGGTCGGCTGTCCCTTCCACACCCGATGCCCGCGCAAGATCGGCGCGATCTGCGAACGCGAGCGCCCGTCCGTGCTCGAGGCGAGCGACGGCCACGGCATCGCCTGCCACATCCCGCTGGAGCAATTGCGCGCCGTGGAGCCGGTGTTCTTCACGGTCGAACCGAAATCGCCACCGACGGCCGGAATCCCCGCCCGTTAACCCGCTGTTCACCGGTTCCGGATAGCGTGATCCGGTAACCGAGCAACGAGGATTTATTCATGGCGATCGACGGAATCTCCGCGGCGAGTTCCCTGAGCGTTTCCGGCGTGCGCGCCGCGAACGAGCAGCTCCGCACGCTGGGCGCGGGCATCTCGCAGCTTGTCCAGGGGGCCGAACAGATCGCCGAGGGCGCGTTGGGCTCAAGCCAGGGCAGCGCCCCGGCACCGTCCTCCGACCCCAGCCGCGGCCAGACGGTCGACATCCTCGCCTGAGCCAAGAACGAGCGTTTGGAATCGAAAAAGGGCGCTCCGCAACAGCGGCGCGCCCTTTGTTCGTGACCGCCGGGAAGGTCAGACTTCTTCCGGAAGCGCCGTCGCGACCGACTTCACCATCTCGGTGATCCGCTTGCGAAGGTTCGGGTTCTTGATCGAGTAATAAGCTCGGACCAGTTCGAGGGTCTCGCGCCGAGCCATCGGATCGCTCGGGTTCTCCTCGTAGTCGTCCTTGACGCCACCGGACTTCATTCGGCGCGGCGAGTGCGCCGCCGTGTCATCCGACATGTCATCGAAGAAGAAGCTGACCGGCACATCCAGGATTTGGCCGATGTCCCAGAGCCGCGAAGCGCTGATGCGATTGCTGCCACGCTCGTACTTCTGGACCTGCTGGAACGTGATGTTCAGGGCGTCGCCGAGCTGCTCCTGGCTCATACCGAGAAGCGTGCGCCGCAGTCGGACGCGGCGACCGACATGAACGTCGATCGGGTTGTTGTTCGTGATCTGGTAGTTTGGATCGTCTCGCCGATTTTCGGCTTTAACTTGTGCCATATGACTAATCTAACCTCCTCGTCGCAATTGCATCGCCAGTTCAATTACCAGCATATGCCGAATAATCGGCGGTCGGTAGCGCAACGGGACAGCGAACAGATCCGTATTTTCCACAATCTCGCTTCCAGTCACTGCCGAGTTCGCCTTCACCATTGGTTAACACATGGCTCGGAAGCGAACGACAGGCTGTCACGACAGAACAACCGTCACGGGCGGTATAGGGTTCCCGAAATTGGAACGCAACCAAAATGACCCTGGCGCAGCCGCCGCTAGACCCAGGGGCAGTGGCTGTTCGACGCCCCGAACGTGGCGCCCTCGGCGAAGCGCGACAACCGGAACGGGGTGAGTTCCGACACCGTGTCTCCCCGCACCAACTGGCGCGCCAGCAGCTTGCCGACCCCCAACATCTTGAAGCCGTGGTTGGAGTCCGCGATCATGTAGACGTTGTCTGCTACCCAGTCGAAGATCGGCACGTTGTCCGGCGTGAAGGCGCCGATGCCGCCGTTTCGCCGCTCGCGGAACCGGCCGCGGTTGCTCTCGAAGCGCCCCATGAGCTGACCCATGGCCGCCGTCATGTAATCGGCGAAGGATGCTTCCGCCTGATAGGCATCGTTGGCGTGGCCGTAGGGCTCAACCATCGCGTCGGGGCCGATCTTGACCGGTATGGTCCCGCCCTGCACGCCGGGGGCGTCCATGCGTTCGGCACGATTCTTCCAATAG
>CAYNFA010000180.1:0-7401 GCA_964396345.1 uncultured Thalassobaculum sp. | reverse complement strand
CTGTTCCGCAGCCAGCCCTCGTAGGTGATGCCGGCCGCTGCCAGCGCCCGGCGGGCGCCATCTGGGTACCGGACACCATGCACCGTAGCGGTCAACCCGAGGCGGCGCACCGGCTCGATCAGGAACTCCGTCAGTTCGCGGGCACGCTCGCCGTCGCCCCAGTTGCCGACCCAAACCAGGTCGCGACGCGGTTCCACCGGCGCTCGTGGCGTGAACACGGTGGTGTCGGCGGCCTCGTGCCAAGTGTGCACATCGCGCCCCCAGCCCCGCCGGCGGTAGGTCTCGGACAGCACCTCACCGAACGCCAGCACCCCGTCGTAGCCGTCGAGGTCGAGTGCGGCCAGTTCCTCCGGGGCTGAGACCGCCCGATGGTGGGTGTCGTGGAACAGCAATGCGAAGCGGCCACCGGATCCGCGGAGGCGGCCAAGCGACGCCACCAGATCCGGATCCGTCCATTCGTGCACGATGACGGCATCTGCGCCATCAAGCGCGGCCTCGATGTCGTCCCGGCCGCGGTAGACCACCACCTGGAGATCTGGAAAATCGTTCTCGAAGCGGCCCAGTGCCGCGTCGCCCTGGTCGGCGAGCAGATTGGCCCTACTCCAGCCATCGGTCGGCTCGCAGGCGACGGCGTCGTGGCCCAGCGCCATCAGCGCGCGCAACACGCCGCGCTGGAAGTGGGCGTTGCCATGGTTCCAGTCCGAGACAACCGAATGGGTGAAGAAGACCAAGCGCATCAGCCCCTCACACCGCGACCGAAAGGGCACCGACCGAGCTGTAGGCGTCGAGCAGCGCGTCCGCCTGCGCCGCGAGCGAACAGCCGCTGGCGCGCACCCTTGCCGCGCCGCCCAGGCGATCGCGAAGACCGTTGTCGTCGATCAGCCGGTTCACCGCCCAGGACACCGCCATGGGATCCCGCGGGTCGGCGAACAGCGCGCATCCGTCCCACATTTCCCGAAAGGTCGGGATGTCGGCCAGCACCAGCGCCGCCCCGGCGCCGGCGGCCTCTAGCACGGCAAGCCCGAAGGGCTCGTAGAGCGACAGCGAGACGAACACCGGCGCCCGGCTGATCCAGAGCGACAGCGTGGCGTGCGGAAGGTCGCCGATCCACTCGATCGCCTCGGCTGTGGGCGCATGGGCGCCGGCACCCTCCAGAGCCCCCGCGGCGCAGACCGGCCAGCGGATCTGTGCCGCGGCGGCATCAAGAACTCCGAAATTCTTCGCCTCGTCCCACCACCGACCCGCCGACAGCACGAACCCACCCTTCGGAGCCGGCGCGACCGCCGCCGCGCCATTGCGCACCACCCGGAGCGCCGGCAACCGCCCGTAGACCGCGCGCAGGTCGGCAGCGAAGGCTTCGGAGGGAACGACCGCCACAGTCGCGCTCCGCAATCCGGCCCACGTCATTTCCTGGTGCCACCGCCATTCCACCGGAAGGGGTGTCCCCTTGACGGCCCGCCACCAAGTGGCAAGGCAGGAGTGCACAGCGACCACACGCGGCAGGTCCGGGCCGAGAAAGGGTGCCAGTGCCGGGCCGTTGAGGTGCAACATGCCCGGGCGATGGCGACGCAACAGGTCGTTCAGCGTATGGCCTGTATCCCGCACCCGATCGCGGTCGCCAGCGGCCCACTCCAGGGGACAGTCCAGCCAGAGCAGGTCCATGCCGGCACGCTGCACCTCGCGCTCCTGCGCCGCCGTTGGCCGCGGCCCAATCCCCACCAGGGTCGGCTCCACGCCCCGCGCCGCGAGCGTCCGGCCGACATCCACAGAGTACCGCCAGACCCCGCCAACCGCGTCCGTCGTCATGAACAGTCGCATCGGCGGCCTCATCGCGCGCATGCCGCCTCCAGCCGGCGCAGATCGACCGGGCGCTCGTTCTGGATGTCGCTGAACCGCTCTACGGTCCGCAGGTAATGCTCGTGGGCGCGCTCCCAGGCGTCGTCGTCAGGTTCGCCCCATAGTTTCCGATAGTCCGGCGAGGCCGGGTACGGGTACAATGGTACCGGGTCGTTGGCCCACACGCCCTCGCGTTGCAGCCGCTCGCGCCAAGCCGCGACGGTCCCCGCATCGTCCTGCTCCACGCCGATCAGGTTGGCCTGCACGAATGGAACGTGGCGGCGGGCGGTGATCAGCCGCGCGGTCAATTCGTCGGTGCTCATCCGGCAACGCTTGTCGAGGGCGTCGCGGCCCGCGGCGCTCAGGCTTTCGACCCCGGCCTCGATCGAGACGCACCCGGCTCGGCCGAGAAGTTCCAGCAACTCAGGCTTCCACAGGTCGATGCGGGTCTGCACGCCGAATGTGAGGTGGCGCTCGACCAGGGCCTGGAGCAGTGCAGGCTGCGGCAGGAAGATTTCGTCGATGAAGTAGAGGTACGTGACGCCCTGGGCGATCAGGCCGTCGATCTCGGCCAGCAGCAGGCCGAGTTCGCGGCGCCGGTATTTGTCGCGGAAGTCCAGCTTCGCGCAGAAGCTGCAGGCGTAGGGACAGCCGCGCGACGCCTCCACTTCGGCGCCGGGCCCGATCGGCGGGGTGTCGAAGCGGTGGTGATTATGTGTGTGGCGGCGCACCCACTCGCTCGGCCAGGATAGCGTCGGATGGTCGACGAACCGGCTGGCGTGCGGCAGACCGTTGCAGCGCAGCCCGCCCTCTTCGAGCCAGGCGGTGGCGGCGACTTTGCGTGGATCGGCGGCATCGGCCAAGGACGCCACCACCTCCTCGCACTCGCCGCGCACCACGATATCGGCGCCGAGCTTCCGCAGCGTCGGGCGCGGAGTGGTGGATCCGTGCGGACCGACCACGACCACCGTCCCGCCGCGGCCGTCAAGGTCTCGGATGAACTCGGCCGGCACCCGCAGCTCCGGGGGGGCGCAGCGCCAGAACAGGTAGCTCGGCGCTGTCGTCACAACTGTCATGCCGGGCGCAAAATCGGCAACCAGGGCCGCCGCGTCGACGCCTGGAAGATGGCAGAGATGGGCGTCGAGCAGCAGCACCTCGTGCCCCCCCGCCTCCAGCATCACCCGGGCATAGCCAAGTTCGAGCGGCAGATGCGGCTCGCGGCAACCGAAGTAGATGCTGCCGTCGAAAGTCCAGGGCGGGTTGACCAGAGCTACCTTCATGCTGAAAGGCTCCATTCCTTGCGGGACCCGGTCGGCGTGGCGGCGGCCCGCTCGCGGCGCAGCCAGTGGAGCAGATCCCCGACCCCGTCGGCCCAGGAGATCTCGGCGGTCCAGCCGGTCGCGGAGGTCAACCGCCTAGTATCCGACACGAAGTAAAGCTGGTCACCGGTTCGAGGCGTCTCGAAACACCGCTCGATCGGTCGGTTCAACAGCCGCTCAGCCTCACCGATCACCGTCAGCAAACTGACGGCGTTGGCCGCCCCGCCACCGAGGTTGAACGCTTGGCCGGCAAGGTTATCGATATCGTCGAGGACAGCTAGGTAGGCGCGGACGGCGTCGTGGACGTGCAGGATATCGCGGACCTGGCGGCCGTCGCCGAAGATGGTGATCGGTCGGCCTTCGCGCGCCCGGATCAAGAAGTGCGCCACCCAGCCCTGGTCTTCGGTGCCAAACTGGCGCGGACCGTACACGCAGCTCATCCGCAGCACCGCCGTCGGCAGCCCGAAGGTGCGGGCGTAATCGAGCACGTACTGATCGGCGACCCCCTTGGAGCATCCATAGGGCGTCGTCAGCGCCAGCGATCGAGCCTCGTCGATCCCCCTGTCCCGGAGGTCCGGATCGGCCGGCAGGTAGCAGTCGTTGCCGGCCGTCAGCGCCAAGTCGTCCAGGCAGCCGTAGACCTTGTTGGTGCTGGCGAACACCAGCGGCGTCGGCGCGTCCTTTTTCCGCAGCGCCTCCAGCAGGTGCAGCGTGCCACCGGCGTTGATCGTGAAATCCTCGAGCGGGCAGACCAGACTCTCGGTCACCGCCACCTGTGCGGCAAGGTGGAAGACCGCGGCGGCGGCCTGCGTGGCCTCCGACAGGGCCGAGGCGTTCCGGATGTCGGCAGTGTGCAGCACCGCGCGCGAGCCGTGCCGGGAGCGAAGCCAGTCGACGTTCGCCGAAACCCCGGGGCGGCTAAGATTGTCGAAGATGATGACTTCCTCACCCTTGCCGAGCAGGTCATCGGCAATGTTGCTGCCGATGAAACCGGCACCGCCGGTCACCAGGATCGGACGGGCGCTGCGGGCCCGGGAGCCGTGCGCCATGGTCACCTTGCGGCGGACCGCGTCGACCCCGCCCTGCCGCAGCAGCCTGGCCAGCAGCTTGTCGCGGCCGCGCCCGTCGAGGGTGCCCATGTGGTAATGGCGGGTGTCGAACTGCCGACCCTCCTGGATCGGCGTGTCCGGCGGCAGATCGGCGAGGGCGTACCAGTAGAGTCGGTCGGCGGGTGCATCGAGTGCCGCCAGGAAGCGCCGGGCCTGCTCCAGCTCGTCGTGTCGCCAGGTCGAATAGCCGGCTTCGGTGATCCAGACCTCGGCCGCGGGGTTGAAGCGGTCCAGCAGATCCCGCAGATCGCTGATGTGGGCGTCCCATCCCGACCAGATCCCGGTCTCGCTGTCCCAAGTGCCGGGAAAGCCGTGGATCCCGACCGCCGACACCTCGCGGAGCACGCCGCGCTGTCCCATCAGGTCGAGCCAGTTGAGGTCGAAGGGGCACGGCCCACCAAGCACCACCGGCCAGCCGCGCTGCTGCGCCCAGTGGGCAGCGGCACCGATCATCTCGGAGAACAGCAGCCAGTCGGGATCGGCGCGCCAGTCCCAGTCCAGCAGGTTGTTCGGCTCGTTCCAGAGCTCGATCCTCGGGAAGTGCCGGCCGTAGCGATCGAGGATGTGGTCGACGAAGTCAGCCAGGTCGCGCGGCCGTTGCGGCGGGCCGGCGCTGGTTCCGGTTCGCGACAGCGAGGGTGGGGTGTAGTGGATGCAGGGCAACAGCTCGACCCTGCGGGCTAGGCGCGGGATCAGCCAGTCGTACCAGTCCTGACCATCGCCGCTGTGGTAGTCGGCCCAGGAAAGGTGTGTGCGCAGCCAGCCGGCACCGAGGGCCCGGATGTGGTCGAGCGCCGCCTCAACGCGGTCGTGCTCGCCGGGCCGGAACCACTCGGTGAGACCAAAGGACGGAACGGCAGGGTCGGTGAACCTGGATGTCATGCTATGAGGCCCCGTTGCTCCAACTCGCGATGTGCTTGCGGAACCCGGTCGGTCACCCGCTGGTGGGAGATCCAGGAGACCAGTTCCTGGAGCGAATCCTCGATCGCCAGCGACGGCTCGAAACCGAGGCGCAGGCGGGCCTTTTCGATATCGGCGAAGCAGTGCCGAATGTCGCCGGTCCGCGTCTGGTTCAGGATTTCCGGCTCCAGGTCCGGACGCCCCATCGCCTCGGCCAGCAGCCGGGCGATCCGCTCGATTGTGTAGCTGCGGCCGCTGCCGATGTTGAACACCTCGCCATCAATGCCGGGGGTCTCCATCGCCAGCCGAAATCCCCGCGCGACGTCGCGCACGTGCACGAAGTCGCGACGTTGGCGTCCATCCTCGAACACCATCGGCCGCTGGCCGTTGAGCAACCGGCCGCCGAAAATCGCCAGCACCCCCGTGTAGGGATTCGAGAGCATCTGGCCGGGGCCGAACACGTTGAACAGTCGGAGCGCCACCGCCTCAATGCCGTAGGCTCCGGCGACCAGCAGGGTCAGCCGCTCCTGGTCGTACTTGGTCAGAGCGTAAACCGACGCCAGATCGGGTCGCTTGGCTTCGGGCGTCGGCACCGGGGTCAGAGGCTCGCCTCGGCTGCCCACCGGATCCCAGGCGCCGGCGCGCAGCAGGGCGGGCGCGCGGCGCACCATCTCGTCAGTGGACCCGTCGGCGCCAAGGTACAGGCCTTCGCCGTACACGCTCATCGACGACGCCACGACGACCCGCCGCACCCCCTGCTTTACGAGTTGCTGCAGGAGCACCGCGGTGCCGAGGTTGTTGGCCGATACGTATCGTTCGATCTCGTACATGCTCTGGCCGACGCCGACCTCGGCAGCCAGATGGAACACCCCGTCCACACCGGAAATGGCCTCTGCGACCACGCGGGCGTCCCGAACGTCGCCGCGCAGGAACTCCGCGTCGGGGACGACGGTGACGCTCGACCCGTGTGCCTGTTCGACAAGGCTGTCGAGGATGCGGACCCGATGGCCCGCGTCGTGCAATTCATGGCAGAGGTGAGTGCCGATGAACCCGGCGCCGCCCGTGATCAGGAACGTTCCCATGCGTCCTCGCCTGCTCGGAAGTCGGGCAGCGACAACGCCGTCCGATCGACTCCGTGGGATTTGGGCCGCTCAACGGCAGCGGGAGACAAATGTTCCGAAGATGCTGCTGAAGCAGAGGAAGAAGATGATGAAGCTTGTGAAGTCGCCACGCGGCGTGTTGCCTAACGCGATCGGAACCGATCGACGATGGCTTTTAGCCCGTCTGCGTCGACCGGCTTCGAGAGTCGATGTGCCAAATTGTGTCGCAATGGGCTGACGCGGAAAACGTCGTGGCCGGTCAGGAACGTGAACGGGATGTTCCGCACGTCGAGGACGCCCGCGGAGGACGCCCGCGTTGCCGCGTCGGATCGCTGCAGCGAACAACTCACGAATTATTGAAACGTTGGTTTGTTCCGCACTTTCAGCGGATCAGCACTTGTCTCAACCCAAAGGGTGTCCGACGCGACGTCGGCAATCTCCGAGTTTGCGTCGGTCGAACCCCCCGGCGATGGCACTTCAAGCTTCGGTGGCCCGTCGCGTGTACCGCCCTCAGGGTCCGGCCCGGCTGGCGCCGAGGAGTTCTCTCGGGTGGGAACGGTTCTCAGGTGATCGAACAGGGCACTGATCAGCTTCGCCGGTTGGTCGCCAGGCCGCAGCCTTCCATAGCCGGGGGCGTTGAAATCCCAGTCGTAATCCGCCAGGGAACGGTGGCCCGAGATGACGGGGTCGGTCGTCCAGGCCCGCCGGAGGGCCGCCAACCGCAGGGCGCTCGGCACGCCCTTTTTCAGGAAGGCGGTGTAGTCGCTGGTCGCGCCCAGATCAGCCACCGCCGGCAACTCGGCCAGATCCAGCGGCTCCGGAGGCGATCCCGCCGGGGCATCTGCCTCGCCCAACGGGGCGCCGCCCGGGGTGCACTGCGAAGCTCGCTTTCGCCGGCTCCACCGGTGCAGAAATTCGTCACGCATGAGTTCGTCCTCGCTCAGCCGCCGTCGCGGCGACGGTGCCACACCGGGCGCCGTTGCCGGTGACGTCGGGTGAAGGCCCACACCCATTCCCGGACGGCCTCCGGCATCGGTACGGCCTCAAGAAGATCGTCGCCAGCGTCGACATGCGCCTCGGCCTCCGAGGGGTTTACCGTGACGAGGAGCAGGCGCATTCCGGTTGGCGATCCGGCAC
>CAYNFA010000179.1:5951-7408 GCA_964396345.1 uncultured Thalassobaculum sp. | reverse complement strand
TTCTCGACCCGGCGCTGCTGCGTCCGGGGCGCTTCGACCGGCACGTCACGCTCGATCTGCCGGACCGGGCGGCGCGCGAGGCGATCCTGAAGGTGCACGTCCGCAACAAGCCGCTTGCCGCCGACGTCGACCTGGGGGTGATCGCTGCTGGCACCCCCGGCTTCTCCGGCGCCGACTTGAAGAACCTGGCCAACGAGGCTGCCATAGCCTGCGCACGGGAAGGCGGGACGAGCGTCGCCATGCGTCACGTCGACTCCGCCCGCGACCGGGTGATGATGGGAATGGAGCGCAAGCTCACCATCCGACCCGACGAGAAGCACCGCCTGGCGGTGCACGAGGCCGGTCACACCGCCGTCGCCCACGCCCTGCCGAACGTCGACCCGGTCTACAAGGTGACCATCATCCCGCGTGGCCGGGCCCTCGGCGGCACCCACATGATTCCGGAGGAGGAGCGCTACACCCGCTCGCAGCCGGAACTCGGCGACCGGCTGGCGGTTCTGCTCGGCGGACGCGCCGCCGAGCGGGCCATGATTGGCGACGTCAGCTCCGGCGCCGACGACGACATCAGCCAGGCTACCCGGCTGGCGCGGGCGATGGTGTCGCGCTGGGGCATGTCGGAGCGGCTCGGGCCGGTCGATCTCCGGCAGAGCGACGAGCACCCGTTTCTTGGACGGGAAATGGCGCAGCCGCGCGAGTTCAGCGACCGAACCGCCCACGAGGTCGACGTCGAGGTCCGGCGGCTGCTGCAGGAGGCGGAGGCCAGGGCGATCGCCATCATCGACGGGAACAGGCCGGCGCTTGGCCGATTGATCGAGGCGTTGGAGGGCCGCGAAACGCTTGACCGTGAGGCGGTGATCGCGATCCTCGGCGCGAGTGTCCGGAGCCCGGGCACGGGCGGCGGCCTGCGCAACGCGGCGGAATAGAGGAGCCCGGAATGGCGACTTCGCCCTACGACATCCTCGGTGTGGCGACGGATGCTTCGCAGGACGCCGTCCGCAAGGCTTACCGGAGGCTGGCCAAGAAGCTGCATCCCGACCTGAATCCGGGCGATGCCGCTGCCGAGGCGCGGTTCAAGGAGGTCGCCCAAGCCCACCAGATCCTCAGCGATCCGGAGCGGCGGGCGCGGTTCGACCGCGGCGAGATCGACGCGAGCGGCGTCGAGCAGCCGCCGCATCCCTACTACCGCGCGCACGCCGGCGACGGCCGCGGACCCCAGGATCATCCCTACAACTCGACCCGGGGCTACGAGGATTTCTCGGATCTCGGCGACGTGTTCTCCGAACTGTTCGGCCGCGACGCGGCCAGCCGAACCGGGCGGCCGGGGGGATTCCGGGCCCGCGGTGGCGATGTCGCCTACCGCCTCGAAATCGGCTTCATGGACGCCGTTCACGGTGCCCGCACCCGCGTGACCATGGCCGATGGCCGGACCATCGACGTCACGGTGCCCGCCGGTGCCC
>CAYNFA010000179.1:0-5941 GCA_964396345.1 uncultured Thalassobaculum sp. | reverse complement strand
GACGGCCTGACCTTGCGGTTGGCCGGGCACGGCATGCCGGGGCTCGGCGACGGGCCGCCCGGCGACGCCTTGATCGAGATCGCGGTGCGGACGCATCCGGTGTTCCGGCGCGAGGGGGTGGATATCCGCGTGGACGTGCCGATCAGCCTCGACGAGGCGGTCCTCGGCGGCAAGGTCACGGTTCCGACCGTTCACGGGCCGGTCGCGGTGACCGTTCCGAAAGCCTCAAGCTCCGGCAAGGTGCTGCGGCTCAAGGGCAAGGGCGTCCGCGTCGGCGACCACGATGGCGACCAGCTGGTCACGTTGCGAATCGTGCTTCCCGATCCCATCGACCCAGACCTCGCGCGGCTGATGACCGACTGGCGTCGCGAGCACGCCTACGATCCCCGCGCCGACCTCATGAAGGAGGCCCGCCATGCTTGACGTCCGGTCGGTGACCGCCCTGGTGCAGGGGCTTTCCGAGGATCGCCTGTACGGCTGGACCACCGAGGGGCTGGTGCGGCCGACCCTGGAGGCGGGCGAGGTGTTCTACCGGGAGGTCGACGTCGCCCGGTTGCGGCTGCTGGTGACGCTCGAGGACGATCTCGCGGTCGAGCGCGACACCGTGCCTGTGGTCGTCGAACTGCTCGATCAGATTCACGGCCTGCGACGCGCCCTGCGGGTGCTTGGCAAGGCGGTCGGTCAACAGCCGGACCCTGTGCGTGCCGAGATCCGCGCTACCGTGGCGGCGCTGATGCGACACGAATCCAACGATCTGGACGACTGACAGCCCGGGAAGCGGATGCCGAGGGCCGGCAGCCCGCCGACGCCTCGGCCCACCCTCGGTGGTATCAGGCGGCGGAGCGGCGCTGCCCGGTGGTCGCCGCCGGCTCGCCGGATGGCGTCGCGTCCACCACGTCGCCGGCGAGCAGTTCGCCGTACCCGGCGCAGGCGTGCTGTATCTCGGAGGCGATCTCGGAGAGACGCCCGGCCTGCGCCGAGTAGTCGTCGACGGCCTGGCGCGCGTAGCCCGCGCACAGTTCCAGGGCGTCCTGCGGCGACCGGCAGGCCAGGATCTGCTGCTGGCGGCTCAGATCCTCTTCCAGGCGCTGCGCCGCAAAACGGCCGGCCTCCTGCTGCATTCGGACGACGCCCTCGATCACGGCCCGGTTCATGCGCATCCAGGCATCCATGCCGTGGCCGGTACCGCCGGCGAACAGCCCTCCGGACAATCTGAACGGGTTGGCGAGGCTGGCCGGGGCGGAAGTCGGTTTCGTGGTGTGCTTGCTCATGGCTTGCTCCTTTTCAGGACGGCGGCAACCGCACCCCCGGTCCGACGCCTCGGCAATCTGACGCGCCGCCCACTCGCTCGCATTGAGGGATATCAAATCGTCCCGGAACTCGCCCAAGTGGCTGCCGCTCAGTGCAGGACTGATCAAGATCAAAGCGGTGCGCGGCCGCCGTGCGATGGGTTCGCATACGGTCGCTGCCGTCGGGATGTCGCGCGATCGGCCGGCCAGGTTCATGAGGAGCACGTTTGACATGTCGATGATTCGGAAACTCGGCCTGGTTGCCGCCCTGGGAGCGGCGCTCGTGGTCACCGGCTGCGCCGGCGAGAAGGAGTTCACCAGCATGGGCGGCCGCGTCGGCCAGCTCGAACAGGAGGTCGCTGCCCTCGGTAAGCGTCTCGACGCCATGGCGGCCGGCGACCGGCAGGCCGCCGAGCGCGCCGCCAAGGCTGCCGAAGACGCCAAGCAGGCGGCCGAGCAGGCGCGTCGCGCTTCCGAGGCCGCCGCCGAGAGCAGCGCCCGGGTCGAGGAGATGTTCCGCAGATCCCTGCGCAAGTAGCTAGTCGACGAGCTTCGGCGCAGCGCCCATCGAGATCAGCCCCGGGACGCCGCGGCGTTCACGGGCGATCCGCCGGACGATCGGCCAGTTGACCAGAACGCCTCCGCCAATCGCCACGAGAATGTCCCTGATCTGGTCCGTCGGGTCCTCCGGCGGCCAGTCGTCGAGGGGCAGTCCGGCCTCCATCTCGTCGATCTGCCGGCGGGTCGGATGCGCCTCCATGAACAGCCGGCCTTCCTGCCAGCCGAGCTTGATCGGCTGGTCGACGATCCGAACCGGCGTGCCGACCGCGACCGCCTCGAACAGCGCCGCGATGTCCTCGGCGTACAGCCGGATGCAGCCGTGGCTGACCCGTCGGCCGACGCCGTACGGCCGGTTGGTGCCGTGTATTCGGTACAGCGGCCAGCCGAGGTCGAGCGCGAAGTCGCCGAGTGGATTGTCCGGTCCAGGCGGAACCGACATCGGCAGTTCCGGACGCTCGGCCCGGATCGATGGCGGGGGCCACCACGTCGGGTTGCGGCGCTTGTTGACGACGGTGGTGTCGCCGAGCGGGGTCTCCGCGGCCTCGGTGCCGATCCCGATCGCCATCGAGGCGACGGTTCCGCCGGCCGCGAAATGATAGAGCCGCAGTTCCGCCAGGTTGATGACGATGCCGCGGCGCGGCGCGTCCGGCAGGATGTGCTCGCCGGGAATCACCAGCTCGGTTCCCACCCCCGGGAGCCACGGGCCGATTTCCGGGTTGGCGGCCACCAGCTCGACGTAGCCAACCCGGTAGTCGACCGCGAGATCGACCAGCACCTCGCCCGCCCTGACCGTGTGCAGGCGGTTGCGGCCGATCAGGTCGGCGGCGTTCCCGCCTGCTGTCTGGGCCCCGACCGATCCGGGCCGGGCGATGCCGGCGCCGAGAAGCGCGGCGGCGCCGAAGCCGAGGGCGCGACGACGCCCGATCGGCCGCCCGCGGGAGCCCGGTTGCTGAGGGCTGGGAGGTTGCATGGACGACACCCTTCTCCGCCGCCGGCGCCGCGCGCGCCCAGCCGTCCCCTTACCTAGTCGCGCAGCGCCCCGGGCGGCAAGCCGGGCGTCATTCGGCCGGCTCGGGGCGCGCGGTCTCGGGGCGCGCGGTCGCGGCCGGCGCCCGCCGCGGCAGCAGCCGGTTGATGGCGACGAAGAACACCGGCACGAAGAAGATTGCCAGGACGGTCGCTGAGACCATGCCGCCCAGCACGCCGAGGCCGATCGCGTTCCGGCTCTCCGAGCCGGCGCCGGTGCTGATCGCCAGCGGCAGCACGCCCAGGCTGAACGCGAGCGAGGTCATGAGGATCGGCCGGAGGCGCTGCCGCGACGCCTCGACCACGGCGTCCACCAGCCCGCTTCCCCGGTCGTGGAGCGACTTGGCGAACTCGACGATCAGGATGGCGTTCTTGGCCGACAGCCCGACCGTGGTCAGCAGCGCCACCTGGAAGTAGATGTCGTTGGGCAGCCCGGCCAGGGTGGCGGCGATCACCGCGCCGATCACCCCGAGCGGCACCACCAGGATCACCGCCACCGGCACCGACCAGCTCTCGTACAGGGCGGCCAGGCACAGGAACACCACCAGCACCGAGATCGCGTACAGCGCCGGCGCCTGCGAGCCCGACAACCGCTCCTCGTAGGACAGGCCGGCCCATTCGTAGCCGATGCCGGCAGGCAGCTCGGTCATCAACCGCTCCATCGTCGCCATCGCCTCGCCCGAGCTGACGCCGGGCGCGGCCGAACCCTGGATGTTCATCGACGGGTTGCCGTTGTAGCGCTCCAGCCGCGGCGAGCCGTGGGTCCACTCGCCGGTCGCAAACGACGCGAACGGCACCATCTGGCCGTTCTCGTTGCGGACGTACCAGCGGTCCAGGTCGCCAGGCTGCATCCGGAACCGGGCGTCGCCCTGGATGTAGACCTTCTTGATGCGCCCGTTCTCGATGAAGTCGTTGACGTAGGCCGAGCCCCACGCCGCCGACAGCGTGCTGTTGACGGCCGCTAGCGAGAGCCCGAGGGCACGCGCTTTCTCGCGGTCGATCTCGACCTGGTATTGCGGGGTATCCTCCATGCCGTTCGGGCGCACCCCCACCAGGCTCGGCTCGCCCCGGCTCAGGCCGAGCAACTGGTTGCGGGCCTGCAGCAGCGCCGCGTGCCCGAGGCCGCCGCGGTCGACGAGCTGCAGGTCGAATCCGGTCGCGTTGCCGAGGCCGGGCACCGAAGGCGGCATGATGGTGAACACCATCGCGTCCTTCACCGCGGCCAGCGCCCTCATGGCGCGGCCGGCCACCGCCTGGGCGCGCAGCGCCGGGGTCTGGCGCTCGCTCCAGTCCTTCAGCCGCACGAACGCCAGGCCCATGTTCTGGCCGCGCCCGGCGAAGCTGAAGCCGCTGACCGTGAACAGCCCCTCGACCGCCTCCGGCTCGGCTTCCAGGAAATGCTTCTCGACCTTCTCGGCGGTGTCGACGGTGCGCTCCATCGACGCGCCCGGCGGCGCCGACCACAGCACGAACAGCGTGCCGCGGTCTTCGGTCGGCAGGAACGAGCCCGGCAGCTGCAGGAACATCCACACCAGCCCGCCGATGATCGCCAGGTAGGCGACGCCGTAGCGGCCGAGGCGCCCGCCGGAGCGCCGCACGCCGCCCTGGTAGCGCTCGCTGGCGGCGTCGAAGCCGCGGTTGAACAGGCCGAACGGGCCGCGCCGCGTCAGGCCGTGACCCTTCTCGACCGGCTTCAGCAGGGTGGCGCACAGCGCCGGCGTCAGCACCACGGCGACCAACACCGACAGCGCCATCGCCGAGACGATGGTGATCGAGAACTGCCGGTAGATGGCGCCGGCCGAGCCGCCGAAGAACGCCATCGGAACGAACACCGCCGACAACACCAGCGCGATGCCGACCAGCGCGCTGGTGATCTGGCGCATCGACTTTTTCGTCGCCTCGCGCGGCGGCAGCCCGTCCTCGGCCATCACCCGCTCGACGTTCTCCACCACCACGATCGCGTCGTCGACCAGCAGGCCGATCGCCAGCACCATGCCGAACATCGTCAGGGTGTTGATCGAGAACCCGAACGCCGCCAGCACCCCGAAGGTGCCGAGCAGCACCACCGGGACCGCGATCGTCGGGATCAGCGTCGCCCGGAAGTTCTGCAGGAACAGGTACATCACCAGGAACACCAGGACGATGGCCTCGGCCAACGTCTTCAGCACTCCCTCGATCGAGAGCCGCACGAACGGCGTGGTGTCGTAGGGGTAGATCGCCTCCAGGCCGGGCGGGAAGAACGGCTGGAGCTCGGCCACCCGGGCGCGCACCGCCTCGGCGGTGTCGAGCGCGTTGGCGCCGGCCGCGAGCTTGACGCCGAGCCCGGCGGCCGGCTGACCGTTGTAGCGGGCCACCACGGCGTAGCTGTCGGAGCCGACCTCGATCCGGGCGACGTCGCGCAGCCGGACCTGCGAGCCGTCGGTCTCGACCCGCAGCAGGATGTTGCCGAACTCCTCCGGCGTCTCCATCCGGGTCTGGGCAATGATCGAGGCGGCGATCTGCTGCCCGGGGACGGCCGGAAGCCCGCCGATCTGGCCGGCGGAGACCTCGGCGTTCTGGGTGCGGATCGCCTCGACGATGTCGACGGTGGTGAGCTGGTGGCTGTCCAGCCGGTTCGGGTCCAGCCAGATCCGCATGGCGTGCTGCGGGCCGAAGGTGTTGACGTCGCCGACGCCCGGCACCCGGCTGATCGGGTTCTGCAGGTTGGACGCGACGTAGTCGGCGATGGTGCCCTGGGTGAGCCGGCCGTCCGGCGAGACGAAGCCGACCACCATCAGGAAGTCGTTGGTCGCCTTGGTCACCGTCAGGCCCTGCTGCTGGACTTCCTGCGGCAGCAGCGGCAGGGCGAGCTGCAACTTGTTCTGGACCTGCACCTGGGCGATGTCCGGGTCGGCCGCCGGCTCGAAGGTCAGGGTGATGGTCGCCTGGCCCGAGGAATCGCTGGTCGACGACATGTAACGGAGGTTGTCGATCCCGGTCATCTTCTGCTCGATGACCTGGGTGACGGCGTCCTCGAGGGTCTTGGCCGAGGCGCCCGGGTAGACGGCGTTGATCGACACCGCCGG
>CAYNFA010000178.1:0-7507 GCA_964396345.1 uncultured Thalassobaculum sp. | reverse complement strand
GTCCCAGCCGTGGATGATCGGAACCGAGAGAATGGCCATTCCGCCCGGCTTCAGCACACGGCGCACCTCGCGCATCGCCACGATGTCGTCGTCAACGTGTTCCAGCACATGGTTGGCGATCACCGTGTCGATCGCCCCGTCCGGGAACGGGATCGCCTCCATCGCGCATTGCAAATCGACGCCGCGACCGGAGAGATCCGCCGTGACGTAGCGTGAGATCTGCGCGAGACGGTCGCGGATGCAGCCTTCCGGAGCGAAGTGCAGCACGTCGCGACCGTCGAACGCGGTGGGCTGGTGGGCGTCGACCAGCAGGTGCAGCAGCCGGTGGCGCTCCAGGCTGAGGCATCGCGGGCACATCGCCTCGCTGCGCGGCGGGGTCCCATGACTCCAGAACCGGCCGCGATGGCCGCACAGCGGGCATTCTCGCGCCAGCGACGCGCGCCCGAACTGCATCGGGTCGCCGAGCACCGAGTGGGTCTTGATCTGCGCCTTGGCCAAGGTGGTGCCGATGGTGCTGACCGCTGCCTCGGGCAGCACCTGCCCGAGGGTCCGGCGCACCCGCGCCCGCGCCGACGGACGCGGCTGGGAAACCTCCGGTCTCGCCGCTGCGCCCGGCTTTGTCGTTGTCGTTGTGCCGCCGGGCTTGGCGCGGGCGGGCTGCAGGGAGAGCGACCGGGAGGCCCTGGAAGAGGTGTGCGGTGCCGGCTTCCGCTCGTCAAACATGCGTCAAACCTTCAATGCTGCCGAGGCGCGTCGGGACGACGGCGCGAGCCGGCGCGAGCCGGCGCGCAACGCTTCTGTTGAGAAGAGTGCCGGCGGGCACAAATTATTCGCCTGCGTGCGAATTTTAGCGACGCTTCCAGGATCACAATGAACAGCGACGGCCCGATCCCTGCCAGAGTGACGGCCAACGAAGCGGGGCCGCTCAGATTCCGCGCATTCGGGTAAGCCGGTGGATGGCCTCGCCGAACACGCCGCGCGGCAGCAAGACGACTACCGCCATGAAGATCAAACCAAGCACCAGCGGCCACCAGGCGTCCAGACGACTGGACAATTGGCCCTCGAGAAGACGCAGGGCGATGACGCCGAGCGCCGCCGCCACGAGTTCGCCGCGGCCGCCCAGGGCGACCCAGATCAGCGCCTCGGTTGACAACGCGAAGCCGATCAACGACGGCGAGACGAAGCCGAACTGCACCACGAACAGAGCGCCGGCGAGCCCGGCGACCGACCCCGAGAGGGCGTAGGCCCGCCGTTTCATGGCGCCGGTGTCGTAGCCGAGAGTGCGCGCGCGCAGCTCGTTCTCTCGCAGCGCCGCCAGGGCGAGGCCCCAATCGGAGCGCTGGAACACCGTCAGCCCGGCGACCACGATGGCGAGCGCCCCCAGCATGACGTAGTAGACCGGCACCGGCTCCCAAAGCTCGTGACCGTCGCCGTTCAGCCCGAGAACGATCGGCGGCACGTTCATCAGCCCGTTCAGCCCGCCGATCCAGTCCCAGTTGATCGCCAGACGCTCGAACACCACCGCGAGCGCCAGGGTGACGATCCCGAAGAACGCGCCGTGCAGCCCTCGCCCCGAGAAGGTGAACCACCCGATCGACCACGCCACCCCCCCGGCGGCCACGACCGCGAACGCGAGGCCGATCCAGGTCGAGCGGATGGTCTCAAGGCCCGGCAGCATTCCGAGCGTCAGCGTCCCCATGGCGTAGGCACCGATGCCGAAGAACACCGCGTGGCCGAGGCTGAGCAGCCCGCAATGCCCCCAGGCAAAGGCGAGGCTGACGGCCAGCACCGCGTAAGCAAAATAGACAGCGAGGTCGCCCAGCAGCCATGAGGCCGCCAGAGTCGGGAGCGCGACGAACACCGCCAGCGCGGCGAGGCCGACCAGATCGACGGTGCGGCGAGGCATCATGCCGTCAGGCCTCCCGGTCCGGGCGGGCGACCAGCCCGGTCGGCCGCAGCCGGATGACCAGGATGGCGGCCACGAACACCACGAGTTGGGCCCATACCGGCGACGCCAGGGCTGCGACGAGGCTGTCGAGCCCTCCGACCCCGGCGGCGCCGACCAGCGGCCCGGCGATCGAGCCGAGCCCGCCGACCAGGATTGCCAGAAACGCCGGCACCAGCCAGCCGAGACCGGCCTGCGGATCCACCGATATCAGTGGAGCCACGGCAGCGCCGGCCAGACCCGCGAGCGCCGCGCCGATGCTGAACGTCCAGCGATCGAGCCGCCTAGTGTCGATGCCCAGGCAGGACGCCATCGCGCGGTCGGCGATCGCCGCCCGCGCCGCCAGCCCGAAGCGGGTGCGGAAGAACAGGGCGAAGGTCCCGGCGATCGCGGCGAGGCTAATCGCCATGATCGCCAGCCGATACACCGGGTAGGGCGCTCCGGCCACGACGACCGAGCCGAGGTCCGGCGCCGCGACCGAATACGAACCCGGGCCATACAGGATCACCATCGACTGGCGGAGCACCATCGAGAGACCCCAGGTTGCAAGGATCGTGTCGAGCAGGCGGGCATAGGTGTGGCGGATCAACAGGCCTTCCGCCACCAGCCCGACCAGTCCGACGGCAGCCGGGGCCAACGCGAGGCCGGCCCAGAACGGCAACCCCGCCTGCCCGCTCGCCAGCACCACATACGCCCCCAGCATCAGGAACTCACCGTGGGCCAGGTTGATCACGTTCATCAGACCGAACACGATCGCGAGGCCGAGGGCCACCAGCATCAGGATGAGCACCGCGTTGGCGCCATCGAGGAACATGGTTGCCGCTTGCATGGGACCGTCTCCGGCTACAGGACGAGATGGGCGTCGAGCCGGGACCGATCGTCGCGCAGGTCAGCCACGAGATCCTCCGCGACCACCCGTCCGCGATCCATGAACACCGCCCGGGTGGTCAGGCGCAGGGCGGGGTCGATGTTCTGCTCGACCAGCACAACCGGCATGCGCTCGGCGGCGGCGACGTCGGCGAGGACGCCCGCGATCTCCAGCACCGCCGAGGGCTGCACGCCTTCGGAAGGCTCGTCCAGCAGCAGCAGCTTCGGCCGGGCCATCAGCGCCCGAGCGATCGCCAGTTGCTGCTGTTGACCGCCCGACAGCCGCCCGGCGGTATCGCGTCGGCGCTCCGCCAGCATCGGAAACAGGGCATAGACACGGCCGGCGTCGGCGGCCCGGAGATCACCGAGAATGAGGTTCTCCTCCACCGTCAGACCTCCGAACAACGCGCGACCCTGGGGCACATAGGCGACCCCGCTACGGGCGATCGCGAACGACGGGCGGCCGTCGATCCTGACGCCGGCAAACCGGATCGTACCCGCATGCGCGGGTATCAGCCCCATGATCGCCCGCATCAAAGTGGTCTTGCCGACTCCGTTGCGGCCGAGCAGGGCCACCGCCTCGCCCGGCGCCACGGTAAACCCGACGCCGTGCAGCGTGGTTCCGCCACCGTAGCCGGCGACCAGGCCGGAAACCTCAAGCAGAGGCGGCTCAAGCATGGCCGGCCGCCAGCGTCGCCGGGTTGGCCGCCGGGTCCCCGAAGTAGCCGCTGCGGACCACCGGGTCGCGGCGCACCTCGGCATACCCTCCCTGGGCGACAATCCGCCCCGCCATCATCACCGCCACCGGCGCCGCCAGGATCTCGACCACCGTCATGTCATGCTCGATCACGACGACCGCGGCACCGGTGGCCTCCTGCAGGCGGCGGATCAGCAGCACGGTCGCTTCGCTCTCGGCGCGCGTCATCCCGGCGGTCGGCTCGTCGAGCAGCAGCAGCCGCGGACCAGCGGCAACCACCATCCCAAGTTCAAGCCACTGCCGCTCGCCGTGAGCAAGCGATCGGGCCGGGGAATCGGCGAACGCCTCGAGGTCGATCAGTTCAAGCAGCCCCACCGTCTCCAGGCGGGCGGGGCTGCCGCTGGCGGCCGGGGCCGTCAGGGCAGTCCGCAGGTTCTCCGTCACCGTAAGGTTCGGAAACACCGAAGGCACCTGGAACTTGCGCACGATTCCGGCCCGGGCGATGCGGTGCGGTGGCATTCGGTCGAGGTCGCGCCCTAGGAAGCGGGCGCGGCCCGCGCTCGGCCGGAGCTGGCCGGTCAGCAGGTTGAACAACGTGGTCTTGCCGCAACCGTTTGGGCCGATGATCGACAGCACCGCTCCAGCGTCGAGGGTCAGATCGAGGCGGTCCACCGCCCGGACCCCGCCGAACTCCCGGGTGAGTCCGACAATTTCCAGGAAAGAGCCCGGCGCCCGCGACAGGACTGGATGGGTCCCGATCACCCCCGCAAACCCGGACCGGCCATCGGTCGGCGCCTCAGGCGCAACCGGCGATCGGCGCGATCACGCCGAGCTGGTCGACCACCTCGAGCCCATCGCCCTGGGTCCGCGCCAGGAACATCGGCAGGGTGACATGATGGTCCCTGGCGCCGATCGTCAGCGGCCCGGTCGAGGTGCCGAAGCTGAGGCCCTCGAGGCCGTCGACAAGCGCCTCTCGATCCACACGGCCGATTTTGTCGAGAGCCTCCTTCACCGCTTTCAGCGCGTTGTGGTGCGTGAAGGCGTAGTGCGACACCGGCACCGCCCCGCCGGCCGCCGCCGCCCGTTGCACGAAGTCATGCGCCGCCGGGCTGTCGAGGCTCGACGCGAACGGGACGGTGACCCACATGTTCTGCCCCTTGCCGGGGCCGAAGGCCCCCAGATAGGTCTCGGCGAAGCCGAGGAAGGCGACCGTCACGTCGGCCAGCAGGCCCAGTTCCTCGGCCTGCTTGATGAAGGTGATGCCGTCGGCGCCGGGCAGCGCGAACACCAGCACCTTGGCACCGGACTCCCGGATCCGCCGGATCACCGGCGCGAACTCCTTCACGCCCCACGGGGTGAACTCGGTTCCGACCACCGTTCCCGCCATTCCCTCGATCAGCGTCGCGGCGGTGGAGAACATCTTCTGCGGCCAGACGTAATCCGCCCCGAACATGTAGAAGCTCGACCCGAACTTCTGCTTCATCACCGGCAGCAGACGCTCCAGTTCCTGGTTGGGAACAGTGTTGAACGCGAACAGATAGCGGTCACAGCCGCCACCCTCGTAGTTGGTGGCGTACAACAGCGGGGTCTTAAGGCGGGTCATGGTCGGCATCATGGCGTCGCGGGCGTTCGAGGTGATCGGCCCGGTGATTGCCAGAACCTGATCCCGCCGGATCAGCGTGGCCGCGCGTTCGACCGACGTCTTCGGGTCGGTCTTGTTGTCCTCGTACAGCACCTCGACCGGGCGCCCGAGGATGCCGCCGGCATCGTTGATCTCGGTAACCGCCAAATCCAGGCCGAGCCTCGCCTGGTTTCCGAACAACTCCAGCCCGCCGGAAAACGGCAGCACGGCGCCGATGCGGATCGGCTCGGCGGCGTGGACCGCCGGCATCGGCGCGCCCGCAACGGCCACACCGAGAGCGGCCCCGGCCTTCAGTATGTCGCGACGTGTCAGCTTGGGCATGAGTCCCGTCACCCCTGTTGCGCCGGGCGGCAAGTGGGTTGGCTATGGAAGAAATCGCTTCCACGGTGGAAAAGACGTGGTTAATGAAAACGATAGACCCCCGCGACCGGTGTCACAACGGCAATCGCCGGAGAAACCTTCCATGGCCGACCGAGCCTCCGAAATGCTGATCGTCGTCGACGTGCAGTACGATTTCTGCCCGGGCGGCGCGCTTGCCGTGCCGGAGGGCGATGCCGTGGTGGCGGTGGTGAACCGTCTGTCGAGGCTGTTCCCGCACCGGGTGCTGACCCAGGACTGGCACCCGGCCGGGCATTCCTCGTTCGCCAGTTCACACCCGGGCAAGACGCCGTTCGAGACGACCTGGATGCCCTACGGGAGCCAGGTGCTGTGGCCCGACCACTGCGTCCAGGGCAGCGCGGGTGCCGCGTTTCACGCCGATCTCGACGTCGACGGCGCCGAACTGATCATCCGCAAAGGATTCCGGCGGGAAGTCGATTCCTATTCGGCCTTCTTCGAAAACGACCGGACGACTCCGACCGGCCTCGCCGGCTACCTGCAGGACCGTGGCTTCCGAAGTGTCGTGCTGGCCGGCCTCGCCACTGATTTCTGCGTCGCGTATTCCGCACTCGACGCCCGCCGACTCGGTTTCCAAACCGTCGTGATCACCGACGCCTGCCGGGCGATCGATCTGAACGGTTCGCTGGCGTCGGCAATGCGCGAGATGGCGTCGGCCGGCGTCACGCTTTCCGTCAGCGAAGCGGTCTGACAACCCCATACCCGCGTCGTCCAGGGTCACACCCCGCGACCACCCGTCCGGGCCTGCAGGCCGGAATCGTCACGGCAATGCCACAGCGATGGAACCACGGTCACAGACGACTGTTGCAAATGCAGACGCTTCGTCGCGCTGCCGCGCCTTGCAGCCGCCCGACGTACGCGCGCGACAGGAGGTAAGCTATGCCGTGCGTGATCCTGCTTCTCGAGACTCAGCATTCCAGGTTGTTCGAAGCCGCACAGAGCCTCGCGCGAACGGCGGGTGGCGGCGAAGAGACCTGGCCCGGCGACCTCTACGCGTTCCGGCAGTTGCTTTCGCGGCACGATCGGATGGAGCGCGAGGTGCTGGATCAACTCGGCGCGCCGCCGGCGGGCGAAGGGCTGATCGTGACGTTCGACCGGGTTCTGGCCTCGCAGCCGGGGCTGGACCGTCAGGCGGTCGCCTCGGCGGCGCGCCAGATGACCCGCGCCATCGAAGACCACGCCCAGGCGCAGGAGGTCGACTTGTTTCCAGCGCTGGTCGACCGGCACCCGCTGTCGCTGCGACGCCAACTCGGCGAGCGCTACATTCGCCAGCCGGTCGAAGACTGGGCCGACACGTCGCAGAGGGCGATCGCCTGATGCAACGAAATCTCGGCGATGTCCGGGGCAGTGGCCAGAACCGAACCGCCCCGGACACCGGACTCGGCTATTCGGCCGCCGCCGTCACCGCGCCGACCTCGAGGGCCTGGGAAAGATCGCCCAGGATGTCCTCGATGTTCTCGATGCCGACCGAGAGCCTGACGTAGCCGTCGGACACGCCGGTCGCCAGCTGGTCCTCGGGAGACAGCTGACTGTGGGTGGTGGTGGCGGGATGGATTGCCAGCGAGCGTACGTCGCCGATGTTGGCAACATGGTAAAACAGCTTCAGACGATCGATGAAGGCCCTGCCGGCAGCCCGCCCCCCCTTGATCTCGAACCCGACCAGGCCGCCGTAACCACCCTTCAGGTAGGCGTCCGCGCGCCGACGTTCCTCCCCGCCCTGCAGGCCGGGAAAGATCACCCGCTCGACCGACGGATGGCTCTTCAAGAAGTCGGCGACCTTGACCGCGTTCTCGCAGTGCGCGCGGATCCGCAGCGCCAGTGTCTCCAGGCCCTGAATGATCTGGAAGGCGTTGAACGGGCTCAGCGCCGCGCCGAGGTCGCGCAGCAGCGTGGTTCGCGCCTTGATGATGTAGGCCACCGGGCCGAGCGGTTTGACCGCCTCGGTCCATACCGCGCCGTG
>CAYNFA010000177.1:0-7511 GCA_964396345.1 uncultured Thalassobaculum sp. | reverse complement strand
TGGCCTCGGCGCTGTCGAACGAATAGCCCTGGTATTCCTTCTCCTTCACCTCGTCGACCAGCCGCTGCACCTTCGGGTGCCTGGGGTCGATCTCGACGCCGATCTCGGCGAAGCGGGCGAGGATGTTGGAGCGGCCCGCCTGATCCGAGACCAGGATGTGGCGCTGGTTGCCCACCGTTGCCGGATCGATGTGCTCGTAGGTGCGCGGATCCTTCTGCACCGCCGAGACATGCAGCCCGCCCTTGTGCGCGAAGGCGGCGGCGCCGACATAGGCGCGGTGCGGGTCGGAGGGGCGGTTCAGGCGCTCGTCCAGCATCCGCGACACCGCCGTCAGCTGCGTCAGCTTCTCGGGCGTGACGCCACAGTCGATCCCCATCTTCAGCACCAGGCTCGGGATCACCGCGGTCAGGTCGGCGTTGCCGCAGCGCTCCCCCAGGCCGTTGATGGTGCCTTGCACCTGGCGGGCGCCGGCGCGCACCGCCGCCAGCGAATTGGCGACGGCGTTGCCGGTGTCGTTGTGGCAATGGATGCCGAGAGCCGTGCCCGGAACCGCTCGGCTGATCTCGGCGACGATCGCTTCGATCTCGTGCGGCAGGGTGCCGCCATTGGTGTCGCACAGCACCACCCAGCGCGCGCCGGCTTCGTGGGCGGCGGTGGCGCAGGCCAGCGCGTAGCCGGGGTTGGCCTTGTAGCCGTCGAAGAAGTGCTCGCAGTCGAACATCGCCTCGCGACCGGCGGCGCGGGCTCGCTTCATCGAGTCCCGGATCATCGCGATGTTCTCGTCGCGGTCGATCTCCAAGGCCACGTCGACGTGAAAGTCCCAGGTCTTGCCGACCAGGCACACGGCCGGGACCCGGGCGCCGAGTATGGCGGCGAGGCCGGGGTCGTTCTCGGCGCTGCGACCGGGGCGGCGAGTCATGCCGAACGCCACCAGCCGGGCCTGCTGCAGCGCCGGTGGCTCGGCGAAGAAGCGATCGTCGGTCGGGTTGGCGCCCGGCCAGCCGCCTTCGACGTAGGCGACCCCGAGCGCGTCGAGGGCGCGCGCGATCGCGATCTTGTCCGCCACCGTGAAGTCGACGCCGCGGGTCTGCTGCCCGTCGCGCAGCGTGGTGTCGAACAGGTAAACGCGGTCGTCGCCGGCCATGGCGTGTCTCCGGGTACCGGGCAGAGGCGGTGGCGGTCTCTACCAGCGGGGGCAAGGAGCGGCAAGCATCTCCCCTGTGGAGGTTGGAGGTGCAGCAGCGGCGGATAGGTCCCGGATCAGCCGCGCTGGCGCGCGTCCGTCCGGGATGACGATAAGAGTGGGATCGCAGCGCGAGCGCCCCCCACCCCCACCATCGCCATCAAGTCAGTGATCGGCCGCCCTCTCCCTCGTCGTCATCCCGGACGGACGCGCGCCAGCGCGGCCGATCCGGGACCCACTTGGCGACGTGCCTGGGCCGCCCCCTACCCGCGCTTCCAGGTGGTACCCTGCGGGCCGTCCTCGAGTTCGACGCCCTTGGCCTTGAGCGCGTCGCGGATGCGGTCGGCTTCGGGCAAGTCCCTGGTCTTGCGGGCATCCGCGCGCGCCACGATCAGCCGCTCGATCTCCGCCGGGTCGAGGTCACCGCCGCCCTGAAACCATGCCTCCGGATCTGCCTGCAGCAGGCCGAGCAGCGCGCCCCCGGCACACAGCGCGGCCTTGGCCGCCGAGCGCTCGGCCGTATCGCTCGCCTTGTTCAGGCGTCCGGCCGCCTCGTGCAGCCGGGCGATCGCCAGCGGCACGTTGAGGTCGTCGAGCAGCGCCGCCATCAGGTCCTCGGATGGCGGTGCGGCGGGATCCGCCGCGACGTTGGCGGCGTTGCGCAGCGCCTGGTACAGCCGGTCGAGCTGGGCCTTCGCCTCCCTCAGCCCGGAATCCGAGAAATCCAGCGGTGCGCGGTAGTGCGCCGACAGCAGCAGCAGGCGCACCACCTCGCCCGGCCAGTCCGCCAGCACCTGTCGGACGGTGACGAAGTTGCCGAGCGACTTCGACATCTTGTCGTCCTCGACCGTCACGAAGCCGTTGTGCATCCAGTAATTGGCCATGGTGTGGGTGCCGAAGGCGCAGCGCGACTGGGCGATCTCATTCTCGTGGTGCGGGAAGATCAGGTCGAGGCCGCCGCCGTGGATGTCGAAGGTCTCGCCGAGATGCTCCCACGACATTGCCGAGCACTCGATGTGCCACCCCGGCCGCCCGCGGCCCCAGGGACTGTCCCAGCCGGGGGTGTCGTCGGGCGACGGCTTCCACAGCACGAAGTCGGCGGGGTCCTTCTTGTAAGGGGCGATATCGACCCGGGCGCCGGCGATCAGTTCGTCGCGGTCGCGGCGCGAGAGGCGGCCGTAGTCCGGCATCGATGGCACCGCGAACAGCACGTGGCCGTCGGCGGCATAGGCGTTGCCCTTGGCGATCAGCCGCTCGATCAGCGTGATCATCGGGGCGATGTGATGGGTGGCGCGTGGCTCAACGTCGGGCGGCAACGCTCCCAGCGCCGACATGTCCTGGTGGAATTGCGCCGCCGTGCGCTCGGTGAGATCGGCGATGGTCTCGCCGTTCTCGCGGGCGCGCGCGTTGATCTTGTCGTCGACGTCGGTGATGTTCCGCACGTAGGTCACGCGCGGGTACAGGTGCCGCAGCAACCGCGCCAGCACGTCGAACACGACCACCGGGCGAGCGTTGCCGACATGCGCGAAGTCGTAGACCGTCGGGCCGCAGACGTAGAGGCGGACGTGCAACGGGTCGATCGGGCGGAAGACTTCCTTCTCCCGCGTCAGCGTGTTGGTGATCTTGAGATCCATGGTCTCGGCTCCAGGCATCGGGTCGCTAGGTCAGACGGTTGCGCGCACGGGCACGCGGGCCGTCAGCGACAGATGTCGGCCGCCGGGTAGAGCGCGATGCCGAGCGTGGCGATCGGGCGGCGCGCGATCATGGGTCGAGGTCTCCGGTGGAGCGAACGGTTCTCTGGTTAGCAGATCGGCCAGGCGCGGTCCATCTACTCCGCCGCCGGCCGCAGCGCCGGGCGGTAGACGCCGTGGAAGGCGTTGGTGATCGGGTAGCGACGGTCCTTGCCGAACGAGCGGGCCGTGACCTTGACCCCCGGCGGCGCCTGCCGGCGCTTGTACTCGGCGCGGTCCAGCATGCGCCAGATCCGCATCACCGTCTCGGCGTCGAAGCCCTTGGCGACGATCCCGTCGACCGGGGTCTCGTTCTCGATCAGCTCGGTCAGGATGGCGTCCAGCACCGGATAGGGCGGCAGGCTGTCCTCGTCCTTCTGGTCGGGTCGCAACTCGGCCGAGGGCGGCTTGGTGATGATCCGCTCCGGCATCACCGGCCCGTCAGGGCCCAGGCCGCCCGCGGGTCGGTGCGCGTTGCGCCAGGTCGACAGCTCGAACACGCTCATCTTGTAGACGTCTTTCAGCACCGAGTAGCCGCCGCACATGTCGCCGTAGAGCGTGGCGTAGCCGACCGACATCTCCGACTTGTTGCCGGTCGACAGCACCATGTGGCCGAACTTGTTGGACAGCGCCATCAAGGTGATGCCGCGCGAGCGCGCCTGGATGTTCTCCTCGGTGATATCGGGGCTGGTGCCGGCGAACGGCTCGGCCAGCATGCCGGCGAACGCCTGCATCGCCGGGCCGATGTCGATGCTCGAGTACCGCACCCCCATCATCTCGGCGGCCGCCGCCGCGTCCTCCAGGCTGTGCGCCGAGGTGTAGGGCGACGGCATCATCACGCAGCGCACCCGGTCGGGGCCGAGCGCGTCGACCGCGACCGCCGCGCTGATCGCGGAATCGATGCCGCCGGAGAGGCCGAGAATGACACCGGGGAAGCCGTTCTTGACGACGTAGTCGCGCAGGCCCGTCGTCAGCGCGCAGTACAGCGACTCGATGCCCTCCGGCTGCCGGACCCGAGGCCCCGGCGCGCAGGACCAGCCGTCAGCGCCGCGGGTCCAGCGGGTGGTGACAACCGCCTCCTCCCAGGCCGGCAGCTGCAGCACCAGGCTGCGGTCGGCGTTCAGCACGAACGAGGCACCGTCGAACACCAGTTCGTCCTGGCCGCCGAGCTGGTTCAGGTAGACCAGCGGCAGCCCGCTCTCCACCACCCGGGCGACCGCGAGCTGAGTGCGGACGTCCGCCTTGCCGAGCTCGAACGGCGAGCCGTTCGGCACCAGCAGGATTTCGCCGCCGGTCTCCGCCAGGCACTCGACCACGTCGGCGGTCCAGATGTCCTCGCAGATCGGCACGCCAAGGCGAACGCCGCGGACGTCAATCGGCCCCGGCGGGGGGCCGGCGACGAACACCCGCTTCTCGTCGAACACCCCGTAGTTCGGCAGGTCGACCTTGTAGCGCGCGGTCACGATCCGGCCGGCGTCCAGCAGCAGAACCGCGTTGTACAGCTTGCCGCCGTCCAGCCAGGGCGCGCCGACCAGCAGCGCCGGGCCGCCGTCGCCGGTCTCGCGGGCGAGTTCCTCCAGCGCCTCGCGGCACTCGGCCACGAACATCGGCTTGAGCACCAGATCCTCGGGCGGGTAGCCGCACAGGTAGAGTTCCGGCGTCAGCACCACGTCGGCGCCTTCGGCCGCCGCCCGCGCCCGGACCTGCCGCAGCTTCTCGAGGTTGCCGGTGATGTCCCCGACCCGGGGGTTCAGCTGCGCCAGCGTGATGGTGATTGTGTCGGTCATGTCGGATCACTTAGCGCCGGCAGGGGAAATGGGCAACGACGGCGTGGCGTCTTGTCATCCACTCTCATGGCCGGCTTCCGTCCCACGACGATCGGCCGGAAGCTTAGCCGGGCGAGCGACCGGCGTCATCCGCGCGACACGGTGGCTCGGGCCGCCATGGCGGCCTGAGCGCCGGTCAGGCCGCCAGCGGCGACTCCGCGCGCGCCCAGGCCCGGCGCGCCCGGTCCTCGTCGCCGCGCAGCACATGGGCACGGGCCACCAGGCGCCAGTTCTGCGGGCTCGACGGCTTCAGCTGGCAGCGCTCGTTGGCGAGCGCCAGCGCCAGGTCGCCATCGCCGGAACGGAGCGCCGCCTCGACCAGCGTCCAGGCGATGATGTCGCGCTGCGCGTGGCTGCCACCGAGCCGGTGGTTCATGTAGCGCACCGGCAGCAGGGTCTCGACACAGCCGCGATACTCGCCGGCGGCGAACGCCTGCAGGGCGCGGCAGAACGGCAGGCCGATCTCCCGGCTCATGGCGGCGTTGGCGTCGCCGGCGTGTTCCAGGTAGCGCTCGTTGGCGGTCAGGAGCCGCTGCTGCGCCTCCACCCGCCGGTCGCCGACGAACGCCATCATCGCGTGGACGTCGTTGAAGGCGTACAGCGTGTCGGCGGCGCTCGGCTCCCACTTGTCGGCGAGATCGGCCCAGCGCCGGCCGACGTCGGCGCCGACCAGCTTCAGCCGCCACAGCAGCGCCGCCGAATCCAGCTCCTCGTAGCGCTCGGCGCCGAACGCGCCGCCGCGCAGGTTGTTGTCGTAGATGTTCAACACCTCGTCGACCCGCCCGAGATCGAGCAGGAACAGCGACAGGTGCCACCACAGGTGATTGCGGAAGTTGCCGTCGACCCAGACGTCGCGCCGCTCGTTCATGAAGTGGACACCGCCGAGCTGGCGCCCCTGCATTTCCATCACGTGGGCGACGGCGTGGATGGCATAGGGGTGGTCGGGCCGCAGCGCCAGCGCCCGGCGCCCGACCTCCTCGGCGCGGCTGAAGTCGCGGTTCTCCTCCAGGCCGAAGGCGTAGAGCGCCAGCACGAACTCGTACCCCGGGGTCGATTCGTCCCACAGCGGGAACACCCGCGCCACGCAGTCGCGCTGGCCGACGACATCGCCGAGCAGCACGTCGGTGAGGTGCACCAGCGCCAGGGCGAGCAGATCGTGCGGGTGCCTGACCAGCGCGCTCTCCCAGTGCTGCACGGCACCGTGGAAGTCGCCTTCGATCCATGCCCTGACGGCGCGGATGTGGGCGCGCTCGCGGTCGTCGGCCTGGCTCCAGAGCGCCTCGGCCGCTTCGACGCTGTCGACCATGGTCCGGTAGATCCGGGTTTCCATCGCCTGGGTGAGCATCCCGGCTCGGAACACGTGGCCCATGACGAAGTCGCCATGCTCGGCCAGCACCGCGTCGATCCGCGCCACCGGGTCGCCCCGGAACGCGAGAGCGTCGTCGAGCGCGTCGTCGAGCGCGCAGGCGCAGGCGCTGTCGGCGTTGGTCAGGGGCAGTCCGCGGCGATCGTTAACGGTCATGGCAACCTCCGGCCGGTTTCACCCGGCGGACTGAGTGGATCGGCGATCCCGGAAAATACCCGGCACCGCCCCTCGGTTCCAGTCACAGGCCCGCGCCCGGTCCGTGAGGCGGTGCCGCTGGACGCCGCGACGAGGCGGTGCCGCTGGACGCCGCGACGAGGCGGTGCCGCTGGACGCCGCGACGGCCACCGAATAGCGTTCGGTGGCATCGACCGACAATCGGCCGGTCCGCCGATCCGCTGGTCGCGGCCGAGCGTAGAGAGGCCCGATCCCAACTGATCAACCGGAGACACCAGCGATGAGGCTTACGGTCGGCGACAAGGCCCCGGACTTCACAATGCCCGCCGACGGAGGCGACGAGGTGTCGCTGGCGGCGCTGAAGGGCCGGCCGGTGGTGTTGTACTTCTACCCGCGCGATGACACGCCGGGCTGCACCACCGAGGCCTGCGGCTTCCGCGACGCGATGCCGGACTTTTCGGCGATCGACGCGGCGATCGTCGGCGTCAGTCGCGACACGGTCGCCAAGCACGACAAATTCAAGGCGAAGTACGCCCTGCCCTTCACCCTCGGCGCCGACGACACCGGCGCGGTCACCGACGCCTACGGCGTGTGGGTCGAGAAGTCGATGTACGGCAAGACCTCGATGGGCATAGAGCGGGCGACATTCCTGATCGACCGAGAAGGCGTGATCCGCGGCGTGTGGCGCAAGGTCAAGGTGAACGGCCATGTCGAGGAGGTTCTAGCCGCCGCCAGGGGGTTGTAGGTGTCGATCACCGGGTAGTCGGAGATCGGCTGACGAAATCCGCCACCAGCGGCAGGTGGTCGGAGGCAAGCCCGGCCTCACGGACCACCCGGGTGTCGATCAGCCGCTGGTGCGACCGGAACCAGATCCGGTCGAGCGGCAGAACCGGGCATGCCGCCGGGAACGTCCGGTGCCGGGTGCCGGGACCGAGCAGGGGCGACAGCCGCCGCTCGGCAATGCCGTCCCGGCGCCAGTCGTTGATGTCGCCCAGCAGCAGCGTGTCGACCTCCGGGTCGGCCGCCACCAGCCCGCACAGCTCGCCGATCTGGAACCGGCGTTCGGGACCGGCCAGCCCGAGATGGGTGCAGATCACCCGGAGCGGGCCGCCGGGCAGGTCCAGGCGGACCTCGATGGCCCGCCTGGGCTCGCGGCCCGCGACCGACAGGTCGACCTTCAACTGCCGGACGATCGGGAAGCGGCTCAACAGCATCTGCCCGTATTCTCCGGC
>CAYNFA010000176.1:0-7521 GCA_964396345.1 uncultured Thalassobaculum sp. | reverse complement strand
CAGTTCCACGTTGCCCATTCCGGGTTGGTGACCGGTGCCGGACTGGTCGCCGGCGGTCCGTACGCCTGCGCCGAGCAGACCGACGAGCCGTTCTGGCTGTCCGCTCACCCCTATGCCCGTACCGTCGCGGCGGTCACCGTGTGCACGCGGATGGCGCGCTCGGCCTTCCAGTTCTGGTCCGACTGGTGGGGCGCCCTGCCGGACGCGCCGGTGGTCGAGCGCTCGGTCGAGGCGACCAGCGCCGCCTGGGCGGCCAGCGCCATCGACGACCCCGCCAACCTCGCCGGCCACCGGGTGTGGCTGTTCTCCGGCACCCGCGACAGCGTCGTGCCGGGCACCACGGTGGCGGTCCTCGCCGGCTACTACGAGCGCGTCGGCGTCACCGGCGCGCGGCTGGCGGTGCTCGACGACGTGCCGGCCGGGCATGGCCTGCCGGTCGCTTCGTTCGACGGCGAGAGCCGGTTCCGCAAGCTCGACTGCGGTGACCAGGAGCCACCGTTCATCGTCGACTGCGACTTCGACGCCGCCGAGCGATTGCTGCGCCACCTCTATCCGGGCGCCATCGCCGAGCAGCCGGGCGAGGCGGTGCGCGATCGCCTGCTCGCCTTCGACCAGAACGAGTTCTTCGACGCCGCCGAGGCACAGTCCAGCCTGGCGTCGACCGGCTACCTTTATGTGCCCGAGGCCTGCGCCGCCGGGGCCGCCCCCGGAACCGCCCCCGATACCACCGCCGGTTCCTGCCGGCTGCACGTGGCGTTTCACGGCTGCTCGCAGAACGTCGAGTCGGTCGACGACGATTTCGTCTGGGACGGCGGCTACAACCGCTGGGCCGAGGCCAACGCCATGGTGGTGCTGTACCCGCAGACCGCGCCGTGGACGCCGTTCTGGGATCCGCTCGGCTGGGGCGGCAATCCCAAGGGCTGCTGGGACTGGTGGGGTTACACCGGCGAGGGCTATTCCGGGCGCGCCGGCATCCAGATGACGGCGGTACGGTCGATGGTCGAGCGCCTGCTCGCCGACTGACGCGCGCGCCTAGACGGCCGCCACGAAACCGAGAGGCCCGCATGCCGACCAGCGTCCGCACCCCCGCCTTCTGCACCCAGTGCCGGTCGCGCTGCGGCTGCGTCGCCGTGGTCGAGGACGGCCGCCTGACCGGCATCGAGCCGCTGCCGGGGCATCCGAGCGGCGAGAAGCTGTGCCCGAAGGGGCGGGCGGCGCCGGAACTGGTCTACCATCCCGATCGCCTCACCAGACCGATGCGGCGCACCGCGCCGAAGGGCGCCGCCGACCCTGGCTGGGTCGCGATCTCGTGGGACGAGGCGCTTGACGAGATCGCCGGTCGGATGCTGGCGGTGGCCCGCGACCACGGGCCGGAGCAGGTGGCGTTCTCGGTGACCACGCCCAGTGGCACCCACATCTCCGATTCGATCTCCTGGATCGAGCGGCTGATCCGAGCCTATGGCAGCCCGAACATCATCTACGGCACCGAGATCTGCAACTGGCACAAGGACTATGCCACCCGCTTCACCTTCGGCACCGATATTGGCACACCGGATTTCGCGGCCACCGACTGCGTGGTGCTGTGGGGCAACAACCCTTCGGCCACCTGGCTGGCCCGCAACGTCGAGGCCCAGAAGGCGATCCGGCGCGGCGCCAAACTGATCGTCGTCGATCCGCGGCCGACCTCGTTCGCGCGCCGCGCCGATGCCTGGCTGGCGGTTCGGCCGGGCACCGACCAGGCGCTGGCCCTTGGCCTCGCCCACCGGATGATCGAGCGCGGGACGTTCGACGCCGGCTTCATGACGCGGTGGAGCAACGGTCCGCTGCTGGTGCGCGACGACACCGGGCGGTTCCTGCGGGAAAGCGACCTGGAGGAAGGCGGGCTCGACGACGCGCTGCTGGCCCTGGCGGCGGACGGCGCGCGGCTGCGCTACGACGCCGGTCGCGGCGTCTGGCTGGACGCCGGAGAACCGGCGCTGCGGACGGCGACCACGCTTGCCGGGCGTTCCGGCCCGATCGCCTGCCGCAGCGCCTTCGCGCGCTACGCCGAGGCCGCCGCCGAGTGGCCGGCCGGGCGGGTGGCCGGGATCACCGGGGTCACGGAGGAGGCGCAGGCGCAGGCGGCCGACATCCTCGCCAACTCGGCCAGCGTCGCCTACTACGCCTGGAACGGTGTCGGCCAGAGCCCGATCGCGACCCAGACCGACCGGGCGATCGCGCTGCTGTACGCGCTCACCGGCAGCTATGGGAAGGCCGGCGGCAACGTGCCGGGCGGGGCGGCGCCGTTCCGCGACATCTCCGGCGGCGAGTTGCTGGCGCCGCGACAGCGGGCCAAGGCGCTCGGGCTGGCCGAGCGGCCGCTCGGGCCCGGGCTTAACGGCTGGGTGACGGCGCGCGACGTCTGGCGGGCGGTGCTCGACGGCGATCCCTATCCGGTGCGGATGCTGGTGTCGTTCGGAACAAACCTGCTGGTGTCACAGCCCGATCCCGACCTGACCGAACGCGCGCTGGCGGCGCTTGATTTCCACGTGCACGCCGACTTCTTCCTGAACGCCACCGCCGGCCGCGCCGACATCGTGCTGCCGGTCGCGACCTCGTGGGAGCGCGAGGGACTGCGCACCGGGTTCGACGCCAGCCTGGAGGGGCTGCGTCGGGTCCAGCTGCGGCCGCCGGTGATCGCCCCGGTGGGAGAGGCGCGTCCCGACACCGACATCGTCCTCGGCCTCGCCGAGCAGCTGGGCCTGTCGTCGAGGCTCTTCGGCGGCAGCGCCGACGCCGGTCACGACCACGCGCTGTCGCGGACCGGCATCTCCGTCGAGCGGCTGCGCGCGGTGCCGGAGGGCGTGGTGGTCGATGGCTCCGTGCCATTGGAAGCGCACGCCGCTACCGGTGTCGATGGAACAGCGTCCGGCTTCCCCACCCCGACCCGGCGCGTCGAAGTGTATTCCGAGCGGCTGCACGAGCACGGCCAGCGGCCGGTGCCGCGTTTCGATCCTGACGACCTGGTGCCGGCGGACCCGCGCTTCCCGCTTCGGCTTGGCTCGGCCAAGACCGTCGCGTTCTGCCACAGCCAGCACCGCAACATCGCCTCGCTGCGCCGGCTGATGCCGGATCCGATCGTCGAGATGGCCGCCGCGGACGCCACCGCCCGCGGGCTCACGCAGGGCGACTGGGCGGCGGTGCGCACGGCGCGCGGCCGGTCGGTGGCGCGGGTGTCTATCGTGCGCGACCTGCCGCCGGGCGGCGTGTTCGGCCAGCACGGCTGGTGGGTCGAGGGTCCCGACGGCAGCCCGTACGGCCCCGGCCACCCGCTCGCCGCCAACATCAACGGGGTGATCGACACCTCCAAAGCCGACCCGGTCAGCGGCTCGATCCCGCTGCGCTGCTCGTGGTGCGAGGTCGAGCGCCTGTGACCCTTACTGCCCGCCGGCGCGCTCGTCGCTGACCACCCGGCCGTCGACCAGGTGGATGCGGCGGTCCATGCGCGCCGCCATGGCCAGGTCGTGGGTGACGGCGACCACCGTCTTGCCGCGCTCGCGCACCAGCCCGGCCAGGATCGCGAACACCTGCTCGGAGCTCTGGCTGTCGAGGCTGCCGGTCGGCTCGTCGGCGAGCACCAGCGGCGGATCGTTGGCGAGCGCGCGGGCCACCGCGACACGCTGGCGCTGGCCGCCGGACAACTGGTCGGGATGCTTGTCCACGTGATCCCGCAGCCCCAGCGCCTCCAGCAGCTCGACCGCCCGGTCGCGCATCTGGCGGCGGTTCAGTCGGGCCAGCTTCCGCATCGGGATCTCGACGTTCTCGCCGACCGTGAATTCCGGCAGCAGGAAGTGGAACTGGAAGACGAAGCCGAGCGTGGCGAGCCGTCGGCCTGCGCGGGTCGCCTCGTCCATCGGCGCGGTGTCCTCGCCGGCCAGAAGCAGCCGCCCGCTGGTCGGCCGGTCCAGCAACCCGAGCAGGTAGAGCAGCGACGACTTGCCGGAGCCGGACGGGCCGGTGATGGCGATGAACTCGCGCTCGGCGATCGACAGCGTCACGTCGTCGACCAGCGTCACCGGCACCGCCGCCGGAAGGATCCGTGTGAGCCCCTCCGCCTCGACCAGCGCGCTCATGACGCCCCGCGGATGATGTCGACCGGGTTGAGCCGGGCCGCTCGGCGCGCCGGCAGATACCCGGCGACGGCGGCCGAGGCGAGCGCGAATCCCGACGCGAGCACATAGTGCAACAGGCTCCAGGCGATCGGCAGGCCACTGATTTCCTGGCCAGTCGAGGTCAGCTCGAAGCGCACCTGCGACAGCCCGTAGACCAGCGCGAACCCGAGAAGCCAGCCGAGCGCCGAGCCGGCCGCCCCGATCGCCACGCCCTCCAGCACGAACAGCCGCTGCATGTCGCCCTCCGAGAAACCGAGCGACTTCATGATCGCGATGTCGCGGGCCTTCTCGTGGGTGATGGTGGAGACGATGTTGAAGATGCCGAATCCGGCGACCAGCATGATCGCCGACACCACCGTGTACATGATGACGTTGCGGACCACGAGCGCCTCCAGGATCGACTCGTTGGCCTCCTGCCAGGACATGGCCTTGTAGCCGAGGCGGGCCTCGGCGCGGCGCGCGACGTCGGGGGCCGTGTCGGGGTCGTCGAGCTTGATGCGGATCTCGTTGATGACGTTGGTGCGCTCGGCGAGGATCTGGGCGTTCTTCAGCAGGACGTAAGCCTCGCGCTCGTCGCGCGCGGTGGTGCCGGTGTGGAACAGCCCGACGACCCGGAAGTCGCGGGCGCGTCCGGTGGAGGACACCAGGGTGACGGTGTCGCCGAGTCGGGCGCCGAGGCGCTCGGCCATGCTGTCCCCGATCACGACGTTGGTACCGCCGGCCTCCAGTGCGGCGAAGCTGCCGGCGACGAAGTCGGCAACGATCGGCGACACCGCGCGCTCGGCCCTCGGCTCGACGCCGACAAGCGAGGCGCCGACGTCACGGCCCAGGTAGCGCACCACCACCTGGGTGTTGAGGCTGACCGCCAGCCGGCCGGGGACCCAGCCCTCAAGCCAGGCGGAGGCCGCCGCCGGGTTGATGATCCCGCGGCGGTCCTCGCGAGGGCGCAGGCCCGAGATGGCGGCGGCGTCGAACGCCGTCTCGGCCGGCTGGATGGAGGAGGTGCGCCGGTCGTCGGTAATCTGGACGTGCGGCATGGTATCGACCAGCCGGGCGACGAAATCGTCCTGCCCGCCCTGCATGAGGGCGGCCATGGCGATCGAGAATCCGACGCCGACGGCCACGCCGAGCACGGCGACCAGGGTCTGCCGGCCACGCCCGACGATGTGGGTGATGGCGATGTCGACGATCAGCCGCACGGCGCGCTCACCCGCTTTGTTCGTCAGCCACCACGACGCGGGCGCCGTCGGGCAGGCCTTCAGGGAACGGCGATACCACCCGGGCATCGTCGCCAACGCCCGACAGGATCTCCACCGCCCGCGTGCCGCGAATGCCGACGGCGACGCCGCGGCGACGGGCGATGCCATCCTCGACCACGAAGACCGCGTCGCCCTCGACCGCCAAGCCCGGCAGCAACAGCGCCCCCTCGGCGACCCGAACCACGATGTTGACGTCGACCGTCATGCCGATCCGCAGCGGCGTCTCGTCGGGAAGGCGCAGCCGTACCCGATAGGTCTTGCTGACCGGGTCGCCCTTCGGCGTGACGCTGTCGACGACCGCCTCGAGTTCCTGGTCGGGGAACGCTTCCGAGCGCAGCAGGGCGCGCTGGCCGACGGTGACCCGCGGGATGTCCTCCTCGTTCACGTCGGCGATCACCAGCAGCGGCGTCGGGCGGCCGACCCAGAACAGCACGGTGCCGGGCTCGGCGATCTCGCCCACTTCGCCGTCCTGGCGCAGGACCACGCCGGCGCTCGGTGCCCGCAGCACGAACCCCTCCATTCGGGCCGTCTGGCCCGCCACCAGGGCCTCGAACTGGGCGACCTCGCTGCGGGCCCGGTCGAGAGCCTGCTGGCTCGCGACGTTGCGTTGCGCCAGCACCCGCTGCCGCTCGAGTTCGTCGTGAGCGAGGCGGAGGCGGGCCTTGAGCTCGGACAGCGCCGCCCGGGCCTCACGGTCATCCAGCCGGGCCAACTCGGCACCCATCTCCACGGTGGCGCCCTCGCAGTTGCAGAGCGCCGTGATGCGCTCGCGGGTCAGCGGGGTGACCTTGGCCCAGGTCTTCGGCTCGATGACGCCCGTCGCATAGACGATCTCGGCGGCCGCGCCGCGGGTCGGCGCGACGGTGGACACTGGCGTCGGCCGGAGCAGGAACCAGTAGCCCGCGAATCCCAGGATCGCCACCGCCGCCAGGACGACGGTACTGCGCAGGAGTTTCACGGTCCGTCTCCGTTGCGGCGAAGGGGTGGGGAATTCCGGCTGGGATCGGTCAAACGGTACTCGGATAGGCCTGGAGCAGCGGCCGCTGGATTCGGCGCTCCAACTCCTCCAAATCCTCCTCGGACAGTGAACGGTGGCCGATCGGGACGTTGCACACCAGGAACCGGCTGCACGGCCGATCACCGTCGGCCAGCGGCAGGATCAGGCGCTGCCAAGACCCCACGTCGAGATAGGGTGGCGAGTGATGCTCGGTGTACAGAGGCGCCGGACGGCTGAACACCGCCCGGTAGCAGGCGCGGTAGAGCAGGGCGAGCGGGGTCCGCGTGGTGCGGTTCATCTCCGAGACACGGAAGCCGGTCCAGTCGCGCGCCGCCCGGGCGGCGATGGCAGTGCCGTACACCCGGTAAACCGCGTCGAAGCCGTCGCGCTCGACCTCCAGCATCATCAGGTTGCCGATCGCCGGGGCAAGGTCGATGATGTCGATGGCGTGGCGGCCGGGCACGCCGCCCTGCGCCATCGCGATCGCCTGCCAGTGATTCAGGAGAAAGTCGAGCCGCCCGCCCGGCAACTGGTCCGGTCGGCTGATCCAGGCGATCCGCTCGACGCTTCCGTCGATCGATCGGACCGCTTCGCGCTCGACCTCGCCGTCGAAGAACCGAATCCGATCCGCTGCAGCCTCGATTTCGGCGTCGCTCGGATCGGCCCACGCCTCGTCGTCGCCCCGGTTCATGGCCTTGGTTTTCCCATCCCGGTCCCGCCTCCTCGCGGCCAACGAGGATACCATAGGTGCGGCGCTGGTTGCCGAGTGGTTAACGGCATCTGGGGGCGATGGCGGAGTGGTTCAGGTCCGTCGGACGCGGACCTGCTGCGCGGCGAGTTCGTCCGACGACAGCACGCGCTGGCCGACTGGAACGTTGCCGACCAGGTAGCGCGCGCACCGGATGCCGTCGTGGGCGAGCGGCAGGATCAACCGTCGCCACGATTGCGCGCCGGTCCACTGAGCCGACGCGTGCTGCGAGAACAGCGGGGCCGGACGCTGGTGCACCGCGCGATAGCAGGACCGGTAGAGCAGGCTGGCCGGGGTCCGGGTGATACGGTTCATTTCGGAGACCCTGTGGCCGGTCCAGTCGCGGCCGGCCTTGACGGCGACGCT
>CAYNFA010000175.1:0-7521 GCA_964396345.1 uncultured Thalassobaculum sp. | reverse complement strand
GTCATAGGGAGCGACATCATCAAAAGTGAGTCAGAGCCCCTTTTGCACGCCGATCAACAGATTGTCGGTCTGTCCGAGCTCTCCGAGTGGTCCGGCGGCGAGTTCCGCCCGCCGGAGAACCAACACCAAGGTGCGGCGGCCGACCGCAGTGAAGGGCGACCTGAGTAACGGCCCGCTTCCTTCGGCTTCCGGCCGGACCAGACCGGCATCGCGGGCCGAGATTACCCGGCCTCGGCGGCTTCGGCTTGAACTCCTGATCAGCCGGCAGGCCGGTGGGCAGCGGCTCCGCACCCGCGCGGTGCCGTTCTGCAACAAGGCGGTTTCATTCCGGCCGGCCGGCCGTCTACGATGTCACCGGCCCCGGCGTCCGCCGCGGTCCTCGTCCTGTCCTTCGACTCCTCGCTGCAAGGTGTGCCCCGATGACCGCACCCGACCCGATCACCGTCTCGGTGATCCAGCACCGCCTGACCGGCATCGTCGAGGAGATGGGCGAGGCGATGCTGCGCACCGCGTTCTCGCAGATCCTCAATTCCAGCCGCGACTTCTCGACCGCGATCTGCGGCGCCGACGCTCAGCTGGTGGCGCAGGCCGAGCACATTCCGGTGCATGTCGGCGCCCTGCAGCCGGCGGCCAAGGCGATCAACGAGGCGTTCGCCGGCGACATCCATCCGGGCGACGTGTTCCTGTTGAACGACCCCTATGCCGGCGGCAGCCACCTGCCCGACGTCACCGCCTTCGTCCCGATCTTCCTCGACGGGCGGTTGACCTTCTGGGCGATCAATCGGGCGCACCATTCCGACATCGGCGGCGCCACCTACGGCGCCTACAACGCCTCGGCGCGGGAGATCTGGCAGGAGGGGCTGCGGCTGCCGCCGATCCGTTTCTACGACAAGGGCGTGGTGCGCCGCGACACCCTGCGCATGCTGATGGCGAACGTCCGGCACGCCCGCGACTTCGAAGGCGACCTGTCGGCGCAGATCGGCTCGGTGCTGCTGGCCGAGCGGCGGGTGCAGGCACTGGCCCGTGAGTTCGACCGCGACACCATCGTCGAGTCGGTTGAGAAGGTCCTCGATGCCACCGAGGTGCAGACCCGCGAGACCATCGCCGGCTGGGCGGACGGGACCTATCTCGGCGAGGCCTGCCTCGACGACGACGGCCGCGGCCATGACGACATCGCGATCCGCGCCAAGGTGACGGTCAGCGGCTCCGACCTCACCGTCGACCTGCGCGACTGCGCGCCGCAGGTGACCAGCTTCGTCAACTCGTCGGCGGCCAACACCCGCTCGGCGGTGATCATCGCCCTGTCGTTCCTGCTGGACGCCGGGATCGCCAAGAACGAGGGCCTGGTCCGGCCGCTCACGATCCTCACCCGGCGCGGCAGCATCGTCGATCCCGAGCCCGGCGCCCCGGTCACCATGTGCACCTCGCATTGCAGCAACGAGATCATCGAGGCGGTGATCGTGGCGCTGTCGTCCGCCTGCCCGGAGCGGGCGATGGGTGGCTGGGGGCGGCGGCTGCGGATCGCGCTGAAGGGTGTCGACCCGCGCAACCGCCGACCGTTCATCTGGCACATGTTCCACGCCCGCCCGGGCGGCGGCGCCTCGTCCGGGGGCGACGGCTGGCACAACTCCGGGGAGTGGCACTCGGCGGGCGGCCTGAAGTTCGGCTCGGTCGAGGTGGCCGAGGCCCGCTTCCCGCTGTTCTTCGGGTGGCACGAGTTCCGCCCGGACTCCGGCGGCGACGGTCGCCATGTCGGCGGTGCCGGCTGCGACCTCAGCCTGACTATCGAAACCGGGGAGGCGGCGGTCGCCAACACCGCCGGCGACGGGCTGCGCTACGGCGCGCGCGGCATGCTCGGCGGCCGTGACGGCGCACCGCACCGCTACCTGATGTGCCCACCCGGCACCGAGCCGGTGGTGCTCGCCAGCAAGTCGGAGGGCGTCGCGGTGCCCGCCGGCACCACCTTCGAGATCCATTCCGGCGGCGGCGGCGGCTGGGGACCGCCCGAGCAGCGCGAGCCAGGCGCGCGCGAGCGCGACCTGCGGGACGGACTGGTGACGGGAGCGGGCCGATGAGCTGGCGCATCGCGGTCGACGTCGGCGGCACCTTCACCGACCTGGTGGCGGTCGACGCGGCGGGGCGGGTGACCTTCGTGAAGGTCCCGAGCACGCCCGAGGACCAGTCGGTCGGCTTCATGGACGGGCTGGCCCGGCTGGCCGAGGTCCTCGGCCTGACCCTCGCCGAGCTGATGTCGCGCACCGACCAGGTGCTGCACGGCATGACGGTGGCGACCAACGCCCTGCTGGAGCGCAAGGGTGCCAAGGTCGGGCTGCTGACCACCGAAGGCCACCGCGACGTGCTGGAGATGCGCGAGGGCCTGAAGCCGGAGCGCTACAACATGCGCCTGGCCCGCCAGCAGCCGCTGGTCCCGCGGCACCTCCGGTTTGGGGTGCGCGAGCGGGTGCGGGCGGACGGCCGGGTCGCCACCCCCCTCGACGCCGTCTCGCTCGACGCCGCGATCACCGAGCTGAAGCGCGCCGGGGTCACCTCGGTGGCGGTCTGCTACCTGCACTCCTATCGCAACGACAGCCACGAGCGCGCCACCCTTGCGGCGCTGCGGACGGCGATGCCCGATGCGAACGTCTCGCTGTCCTCGGAGGTGCTGCCGCAGATCAAGGAGTTCGAGCGGGTCTCGACCACGGTGGTGAACGCCTATGTAGCGCCGTTGATCAAGGGCTACCTGGAGGGGCTGGAGCGCCGCCTGCGCGAGACCGGCTATGCCGGGGCGCTGCTGGTCATGTTCTCGCATGGCGGCGTCGCCCCGGTCGGCGAGGCGGTCCGCATTGCCGCCGGCACCGTGCTCTCAGGGCCGGCCGGCGGCCTCGCCGGCGGCCGCCGGATCGCGGCGATGCTGGGGATCCCGGACCTGATCACCTTCGACGTCGGCGGCACCTCGACCGACATCGCGATGGTGGTGGACGGCGAGGCCGTGCTGTCCGGCAGCCGGACCATGGCGAACGAACGCATCGCCATGCCGAGTCTCGACATCGTGACCCTCGGCGCTGGTGGCGGCTCGATCGCCCGGCCCACGGCCGGCGGCCTGCTGACCGTCGGCCCGGAGAGCGCAGGCGCCCATCCGGGCCCGATCTGCTACGGCCGCGGCGGCACCAGCCCGACCGTCACCGACGCCAGCGTGGTCCTGGGCTTCCTGGATCCTGACGGCTTTGCCGGTGGCCGGAGCCGGCTCGACCGCGAGGCGGCGCTGCGCGCCTTCGAGGCGCTCGGCAACAGCCTTGGCGTCGACGCCCTGGCCGCCGCCGAAGGCGTGCACCGGGTGCTCAACACCCAGATGGCCGAGGGCATCCGCTCGGTCACCGTCCGCCGCGGCGTCGACCCGCGCCGCTTCGGCCTGCTCGGCTTCGGCGGCGCCGCCGGTCTGCACGTCACCGAGCTGGCGCGCATGCTGGGCCTGCGGCGGGTGATCGTGCCGCGGGTTGCCTCCGTGCTCTCGGCCTGGGGCATGCTGACCACCGATCTCCGCCTGGAGGCCGTGCAGTCCTTTGTCGGCGAGGCCGACACCCTCGACCTCGGGGCCGTCGACGCGCTGTTCGCGCGGATGATCGGCGACGGCAACGCGCGCATGCGGAGCTGGTTCGACGGCGGCATCACCGCCCGGCGTTCCGCCGAGATGCGCTACGGCGAGCAGGTGTTCGAGATCGGCGTAGAGCTCGGCGACCTCGACCTGAAGGCGCCGGAGGCACTGGCGCGGCTGAAACGCTCGTTCGAGGCGCGTCACGAGGAGCTGTACGCCTACCACCTGCCGGAGCAGCAGCCGGTGCTGGTCAACGCCCGGGTCGCCACGGTCGGCCTCCTGCCGGAGCTGCCGGTCGAACCCGCCGTCCGGCATGACGCCCCGGCGGCGCCCAGTGGCCGGCGACGGATCTACCTGAGCGGCTGGACGGAGGCCGAGGTCTACACCTTCCCCGAGCTCGCCGCCGGCCAGGTCGTCGACGGGCCGGCGCTGATCGAGTCGGAGACCACGACGGTGCTGCTGCGCCCCGGTGACCGGGGCACCGTCACCGGCCACGGCTGGCTGGACATCAAGGTGAGCGAGGACTGATGCCGGCGGGCGTCCGTGACCCTCGACTGGCGCGTCGCCGCCTCCTATCGCGAGGCAGTCTCTCGAATTGTCCCTGGTCCGCAGCCGGGAGCGGGTCACTGGGAGGCGTTGGAGCCCAGGCGGGCGCGCGCGGCGCCAATGTGCTGCGCGCTACGGCGCGTGTGGCCTTCTGGAGCGCGCCGGCGATGGCTTTGACGGCTGGCATCGGGGCGCGTTTCGGCATGGCTTTGTAACTGGCGCGGCCATTGCCCAAGATGGATCAACCACTCGATCATCCAGTCCTGCTTGAGCGCGTCAGTCCGGCATTCCTCGCGAAGCAACCGCGCGGGCTGGCGGGTTTGCGTGTGTCGCTCCATTATAATTCGTCAGGGCCCGCCCGAGGGGCCGCGGTTCGGTGTCAGGAGGTTATTCTTGCCTTCAGGCAATTCGGAAGCTGCAGCTTGGCGGTCCGTCAGGCCCGCTCGAAGCCGGTGATGGAGGCGCTGCGGCCTTACCTGATGGCGATGCTGGCCGAGATATCGCAGAAGTCGCCGCTGGCGCTGGCGATCCGCTACACGCTCCGGCACTGGGAGGGTCCGTGCGTGTACCTCGAAGACGGCCGGGTCAGCGTCGACACCAACGGGGTGGAGCGCGGCATGCGGCCGATCAGCCTGGGGAAAAAGAACAGCCTGTTCGCGGGAAGCGAGGGCGGCCGGGAGAGCTGGGCGATCCTGGCGTCGCTGATCAACACCGCCAAGTTGACCGACCTCGACCCGTTCACCTACCTGGCTGATGCGCTCGACCGGATGGTGACCGGCGAGACGACGATCGACCGACTCGATGAGCTGCTGCCGTGGAACTGGAAGGCGGATCGCGCCGCGCTGCCGGCGGCGGCATGAGCGGGGAGCTTTACACTCTCGACGAGCTCGACGAGATCCTGCGCGAGGACGGGCGCTCCGGCTATGTCGGGGCCAGTGCGATCGATGGCCTGATCGCGGCCCTGGTCGCCGGGCCGGCCACAGTGGCCCCGGACACCTGGCTGCCCCTGATCTTCGCAGGCAGGATGCCAGACGCGCCCGAGGGGACCCCGATCCGGCGGATCGTCGACACGATCCGAGCCCACCACGCGTCGGTCGTGACGACCCTGGCGATCCGCCCGCGTGAGTACACACCGATGTTCATGAACCATCTCGGCGTGGTGATCATCGAGGACTGGGTCACCGGCTTCATGACCGGGTTCTCCCTGGACCCCGACGCCTGGATGCCGATCATCCTGTCACCGACCCGCCACAAGCTCAGGCCGATCCTGGCCAGCAACGAGCTCGGGCGAAGCCTGCTACCCGAGCTGTCACCGATCGAGCTGGGGACCATCCAACAGGCCGCGCACCAGGACATACCCCGGGCCGTCCTCGAACTCTACAAGGCTACCCGCAAGCTGCGGCGGACGCCGAAACCAGCTCAGACCGGAACGTCCAGGCGACGGCGTCAATAGCCCGCGGACGTGGGGCGCTCGTGACGCTTACGAAGAACGGATACCGCACGCCCGCCGCGATGGGCACGCCGGCTGCGTTGTACGCAAAGGCGACGAACAGATGTTGCCGGATGTTGCCCATCACCGCCTCCGACAGCCGCGCGCCCGGACGATGCCCATCAGATCCCCGCCGAGCAGCGTAATACCCGCGCTCTCGATCGCCACGGCCGTACCGGTGCCCATGGCGACGCCGACCTCCGCCGCCGCCAGCGCCGGCGCGTCGTTCACGCCATCACCCGCCATCGCCATACTTCGCGCCCTGGCCTTCAGCTTCTCGATGATGCGCTGCTTGTCCTCGGTGACAACCTCCGCCTCCACCTCGTTGGAAGCGCGCACGCTTCCCTGGCGGGTCCGAAACGTCGCCAGGGTCGTTGGCTATCATGGAATGCCTTGCTGCGCCTCGGCCATGAGGTTCTTCAGGCGGATTGGATCCTGTCGGGTCTCGACACCACGAGCGTGAGTCGGCAGGTAGAGAGACGCCGGGGGACGGCTCGGCGTCCATCAACATGGTCAGATCGGATCGTGTGAACGCAGCGTGCCTCCGGGATCGTGAAACGGGCTCTCTCCAGGCAATCCCGGATCAGCGATGCTCATTGTCTCGGATGGAGGCCGCTCCCTTGACGTCGTGCAGCTTGCCAAAATGGGTTTCGAGCACGCTGCGCAACTTCTTCGCCGCGCCGGCGCAGGCATCGTCTACAGTTGCCGCTTCGTGGGTGACGGCCACCGGCTTCTGGTGTGTCGGCCGAGCCTCCATCATGCACCGCTTGTCGCGTTGGCCGGATTTGCCAGCGTTTTCATCACTGATGTGGACCTCAATCCGGGTCAGATGGTCGCTGAACTGCCCCAGTGTTGCCGTTACCACCGCCTCCACACCGGCCGTCATCGCGTCGCGCCCCTCAATGTTTTCGTCTGTGTTTACTTGGATATGCATGGGCGCAATCCTTGGCTGATGAAACGGTCCATCTTCGAGGTTGGCTTCCGTAAACCCAAGATGCTTGTCGTTTTTCTTGTGCAGCATCGAGGGGTGGCTGCTCGCAGATGAACAGCCTCGAATGAAAGATCAACCTGTCATCTCTCGTTCTGTTCCCTGCCATGTTCTCGGCTTGGAAGCGGCGCCGAATTGCGCCCCTTCCGTAAACCGCCCCCTCAAGGCCGGTCCGGCGATGCTCCGGCGTTCAGCCCCTTAGGATCCCCCAAGAGCTGCGTCGCTCGGCCCGATGACGACGCGCAGCATGACGAAGAGATCGCCCGCGTCCGGAAGACCGCGCCGAGGCAGCGCACACGATGCGGGGCCTGATCGACACGATCCGGCTGGTGCCGCAAGACGGCTCCCTGTCGATCGAGCTGTACGGCGAGTTGAGCGCGCTGCTGGCGCTGTGCGTGGACACCACACGCAAACACCCCCGCGGGGCTACCGCGGGGGTGACTGGTGACGCGCAAATCAAGCTGGTTGCGGGGGTAGGATTTGAACCTACGACCTTCAGGTTATGAGCCTGACGAGCTACCGGGCTGCTCCACCCCGCGGATGAGGTTTTGAGAGTTGGACTGGTGAGAGCGTGTATTTAGTTTTGACGTTTCGTCGGTCTTCATGACCTGGCGGCGACCTACTCTCCCACGCCTTAAGACGCAGTACCATTGGCGCTGAGGGCTTTCACGGCCGAGTTCGGGATGGGATCGGGTGCGGGTCCCTCGCCATAGCCACCAGGTCGTGGAGGCCGACGAAGCGTTGTGCTGATCTGGGTTTGTTGTGTTGGGTCACTGCTGGTCGAGGTCTTCGGATCTGTTTCGGGGTCACGTCCGGATGATGTCCGGGCGTTCGCCGTCGGAGGCGGGGGTTCGATCAAGCCGATCGAACGATTAGTACCGGTAAGCTTCACGTGTTGCCACGCTT
>CAYNFA010000174.1:0-7522 GCA_964396345.1 uncultured Thalassobaculum sp. | reverse complement strand
TCGGGCCATGGCAATCAGTCCCCAGACCAGGCCACCAAGGGTGGCGGCCATGGCCATGAACAGCAGGAAGGTGAAGACGGTGCTCATACGTCTGATATAGACCGGAGGCCGGCCGGGGCGATACCGAAACCACCCGGCGGCCGTGGCGGATGGTCGCGGATCAGCCTGGAAGCCCTGGGTTTCAAGCGGTCCGACCAGCGGTCAGCAGCATCGACAGCGGCTCGCCCCGGTCCGATCCTGGCTCCGCCAGGTCCTCCAGCGCCAGTCCGGCGTCGCGGATCAGCGCCATCCACGAGCCGAGGGTGCGGAAGTACCAGGGCATCGGGGTCCAGCTTTCGCCGGGCTCGGCGAAACCGCCAAAATCCTCGACCCGCCAGCCGTCGTGGTAGCTTGCGCCGGCGTCGATCCAGGGGTGCAGGGTCTGCACGATCACCACCCCGCCGGGCACCAGGCGGGACGCAGCGGTGGCCAGCAGGTCAGCGGCAATGCCGTCGAACAGCGCGTAATTGAACACCGCGACATCGTAAGGCCCGCCCGCCAAATCCGCGTCAGCAACGAACGCCTCGAAGCTGATCTTTCGGTAGTCGCCCTCGGGATCGGCGGCTCGTGCGGCGTCGACCAGCGCCGTCGAACCGTCGATGCCGACCGCCCGACATCCGGCTTCCCGGACGAGGCGCCGGACCAGCCAGCCCTCGCCGCAGCCGATGTCGAGGACCCAGTGCGGCCGGTGTGCGGCGATCGCGGTCAGGATCGCGGAGTCGGTGGCGGCGGCGCGGCTGGCGATCCGGTTTCCGCGCACCGCCCGGACCCACAGCTCGGCGTTCGCCTCCCAGGAACGGGCGAGTTCGTCGGCGTGGTCGGTACGGTCCGTCATCGGTTCGGGTCCGGGGGCCTCGGCCGCGCGGTCAGTTCCTGCCGGGAGTGAGCAGGCCACGGGCGATCACCCCGGCCTGAATCTCGCCGGCACCCTCGAAGATGTTCAAGATGCGGGCGTCGCACAGCACCCGGCTGATCGGATATTCGAGCGCGAAACCGTTACCGCCATGGATCTGCAGGACGTCGTCGGCGGCGGCCCACGCCACTCGCGCCGCCAGCAACTTGGCCATGCCCGCCTCGATGTCGCAGCGCCGGTCGCTGTCCTTCTCCCGGGCCGCGAACAGGGTCAGGGCGCGTGCCGCCGTCAGTTCGGCGGCGATCCTAGCCAGCTTGTTGGCGACCCGTGGAAAGTGGCGGATCGCCTGTCCGAACTGCACTCTTTCGGAGGCGTAACGAAGCCCCAGTTCAAGAGCGTTGCGGCCGACACCCAGGGCCCGCGCCGCGGTCTGGATACGGGCGCTTTCGAAGGTCGCCATGAGCTGCTTGAAGCCCTGGCCCTCAACGCCGCCCAGCAGCGCCGAGGTCGGCACCGCGAAACCGTCGAAGGCGATCTCGTACTCCTTCATACCCCGGTAGCCGAGCACCGGAATCTCGCCGCCGGACATGCCGGTTGCCGGGAACGGTTCGGCGTCGGTGCCGCGCGGCTTCTCGGCCAGCAGCATCGACAGCCCACGGTAGCCAGGCTCGCCCTGGTCGGTCCGAACCAGCAATGTCATCAGGTCGGTGCGGGCGGCGTGGGTGATCCAGGTCTTGTTGCCGTGCACCCGGTAGGCATCGCCGTCGCGCACCGCGCGGGTGCGCAGCCGCGCAAGATCGGAGCCGGTGTTGGGTTCGGTGAACACCGCCGTCGGCAGGATCTCGCCGGAGGCGATGCGCGGCAGCCAGTGCGCCTTCTGGGCCTCGGTGCCGCCAAGTCGGATCAGTTCGGCGGCGATCTCCGAGCGGGTACCGAGCGATCCAACCCCGATATAGGCCCGGCTCAGGGTCTCGGAGACCACCACCAGGGCCTCCTTACCCAAGCCGAGGCCGCCATAGGCTTCCGGAACGGTCAACCCGAAGGTGCCGAGGGAGGCCATCTCCTCGACTACCTCGATCGGGATCAGCCGGTCCTCCAGGTGCCAGGCATGGGCGTTCGGCTCCACCCGGTCGGCGGAGAAGCGCGTGAACTGCTCGCGCACCATCGCCAGCGTCTCGTCGAGCCCATGATCGCCGAGGCCGTCGGGATCGCCGCTCTCCAGGCCGAGGTGCAGCAGCTCCGCCAGCGCCACGCGCGCCGCCTGCCCGTTGCCCTCGCGCATCAGACGTCGGCAGGCGTCGCTCGACAGCGGCGCGAGGTCGGCAGCCTCAAGGCCGAAATCGTGCGGTCGCACGGTCTCGGTCTGGGTCATCGCGATGCCGCCGGCGATCTGGCCGAGATACTCGCCGAAGGCGACGCCGAGCAGCGCCGACTCGGTGGCGCCGAAGCGGCCGGCATCGGCCAGACGGTCGGCCCAGGCAAGGGTCTGTCGCAACGCCTCGACGGTGGTCGCCAGCCAAGCGTATCCGTGCGCCAGCGTCTGCTCGGTGTCGAGCGCCCGCCCGTCCAGCCGGCCACCCGGGGCAAGGCGAGCGGCGACGTTGCGGCGCGCCGCCTCCAGCACCGAATCGGCGGCGGGCAGGGCGGCGCGGGCGATCTCCCGGGTGTCGAGGTCTACGGATACTGCGGATGGAACCTGGAGGACATCGGTCATCGTGAAGCTCCGGTGTGAATTCATCCCAACATGGCGTGGAAGGGCAGTCCGGTCCAGGTGCAGCAGGCCCGTAGCGGCATGCGGTTTGGTACGGGTCCGACGCGATCCTAACCTGGACAGCAAGAGTAGTTTGGCAACCTACTGATATTCATGAATACCGGATAAATCTTATTTCTATGCAAGATCACGGCGATCCGGGTGCTGACAGCACTATTTTCAGATCTGGAGGTGTTGTTAACCAAAGCCGTTAAGCAATTGGTAACGGCTTGGTGACGGAGCGGAACGGACGCGCACCGGCGTAACTCCGATCTCGGTTGCGCGGGAGTGCCGGGCGGGGTACGGTCGCGCGAAATGGACATATCTCGCGGTTTTCCGCGGTTTTCCCTCTAGAGATGGTAGGACCATGCCTGAGGCCTCCAGTCCCGCGAGCACCCGCGGCGCCTCCTACATTGTGACATGCCCGACCCGGTTCCGCGACCGCGTGGCGCGTCTGGCGGCCCGACGCGGCGCCAGCCCAGCCGATCTGGCACGCGCGGTGCTCCTGCTGGTCGGAGCCGACCAGCTTGCCCGGGTTCCGGATCCGGGTGAGCCCGGGCCTGACGACCGCGAGGCAATCGAACTGCAGTCGGGAGCGTCGAAGGGCCGGATCCTCAAGCGCAAACCGCGTATCCAGATGCGCCTGCCGGCTGGACATTCGGTCACGGCGCTCCGCCGAGCCCTGGCACTGGCCTTGCAGATGGCGGAGGGCGAAGCTGAGTTGGCGGTGGTGACCGCGTCGGAGCGCAAGGCCGGCAGCGAGGCCGAGCGCGCGCGCGACGGGCTGGCGGCCGAGAACGCCACGCTTCGTCAACTCATTGGCGACCTGGCGACGCCGGTGCTGGAGCGCGGGATATCCAGCCGGTCGGACGCGCTGTTCGTTCTCGGGTTTCCGCCGACCGCGGTCCCCGATCCGGGCACCATCAAGCGCCGCTGGCGGCGGCTGGCGATGATCTACCACCCGGACTCGGCGTTCGGGGACCACGAGCGCATGAGCCAGCTCAACCTCGCCCTGTCCCGGCTTACCGGTTGACGGCGGGGCAACGAGCGAGTAATTTTATTTCCATGAATTCGTATCTCCACGCGCGACCGTCAGGTCGCATCGGTCGGCGAATTAGCCGCCCGGTCCTCGTCGAGGGCCGGGACTGCGCTGTTCGTCCATCCGATTTCGTTGGAGATTTTCCATGCTCGCCGAGCGTCTGAGCCGTCCGTCCGCCTCCGCGTCATCCGCCGACACCCACCCGACCGTCGCCTGCTTTTCAATCCAGGCGATAGCGGATCCGTCCGTGATGCCGCGCGTCCTCGAACTGTTCGCCAAGCGCGGGATGATCCCTCTGCGCTGGCACGCCGACCTCGGTGGGCGCCGGGACGAACTGACCATCGACCTGCAGGTCGACGGCCTTGATCGCCCCAAGGCGGAGCAGATCGCCAGTGCCATCCGCCAGATGGTGGCGGTCGTCACCGTCCTGACCAGCGAGAAGAGCTACGCCTGAGCGGCGACGCTGCGACTCCGGCTGACTGGCTGGCGGCGGCAGGGGGCGGCGGCAGGGTATTGAACGGGCGGCGCCCGTCGGGCATAGAGCCCGGATGGCGTTCCTCGATCACGTCCAACTCTGCAACACCTTTTCGCTCAGCGATTTCGTGCCGTTCCGGGTCGGGACCGCACGGGTCGGCTGGATCCGCCGGCCGTTGAGCCTGGAACTGCGGCGCTTCGGCCCGCTGTTCCACGTGTTCGAGGACCTGGTTCATCTTGACCCGGACCTGCGCACCCCCGGCGACCGCACCAAGGCGGTGGCCGATGCGTTGGCGGCGCTGGTCGAGGATGGCCTGATCGGACGCCTGCGCGGCGAGGCGTACCCGGTGATCGAGCGCCTGGGAGGCGAGACGCTGTTCGCCATCGACCGTGGCGCCGTGACCGAGTTCGGCATCGCCAACCGCGGCTTCCACCTGAACGGGCTGGTCGGCACCGGAGCCGGCACGCGAATGTGGATCGCCCGGCGGGCACTGACCAAGACCACCTTCCCGGGCAAGCTCGACAACATGGTCGCCGGCGGTCATCCCGCCGGCCTGTCGGCGCGGGACAACCTGATCAAGGAATGCGCCGAGGACGCCGGAATGCCCGAGTCCCTGGCGGCGCGGGCGGTACCGGTGTCGATGATCAGCTACACGATGGAGGTGCCCGAGGGGCTCCGCCGCCACGCCTTCTGGAGCTATGACCTGCAGGTGCCCGAGACCTTCATCCCCGAGCCGGTCGACGGCGAAGTTCACGAGTTCCGCCTGATGGAGCCCGGCGAGGTTGCCCGAATCGTCGAGACCTCGGATGACTTCAAGTACAACTGCAGCCTGGTCGTCATCGACTGGCTGATGCGCACCGGCCGCGTCGACCCCGAGCACCCCGACTTCCACCAACTCTCGATCGGCCTGCACCAGCCCTGGCCGTGAGGCTGCGTTCCGGCGGCCGCCGGGGGACGCCGAAAAGGGAGTGGCAGAGCAATGGCTTGGCGCCTCAGCGGCTGCGGTGGAAAGTCTGCCCGGACGTCGCCTCGCCTGCCCTACCGCAGCAGGATCGACGAGATTTCCCGAAGCTGCGTGCGCGAGCGCAGCAGGTAGAAGCCCTGGACCGCCAGGTGGCTCGGGAAGTAGAGGCCGTCCGGCTCGCCGTTGACGACCACCAGCGGATCGAGAACCGCCGCCTGCCGCAGCGACTCCAGCATCTGGGTCCAGGCTCCGACCAATTGGCGCTCCTGGATTATCGGCGCGAAGTCCTCGCCGAGCGCCCGCAGCAGGACGTGGTAGCCGTACAGCCTCCCCTTGACGGCATAGAAGATGTCGTCGACGCGGGTGTCGATCGCCCAGCCGCGCGCCGCCGCCAGGTGCTGGTCGATGGTCGCCGACGCCGAGCCGAGATCGGCGGCGATCCGCTCGATGGTCGCCAGCAGGTTGTCGGAGCGCCGTTCGAACACCGCCTGGCCCGCCGCCAGCCGGTCGTTGTAGGCGAGCAGCGCCCGCCTTGCGGCCCGGTACTGCGATTCCGACGAGGCCGTCGGCAGGAACGACGTCGACAGATCGTAGATCCACACATTGCCCGGAAACTTGAGCAGCCCGGCCGCCCGGTCGAGGTCGCGGTCGGCTTCCGACGAGCCGCGGGTGCGGCCGATCTGGTCGGTCATCTCCACCGTGAACCGCGACAGCGCGTAGATGATGCCCTGCTGGTAGTTCGGCGTGTTGTCGAGCCACGCCGAAGGATAGAAGAACGGGTCGTTGGCAACCCAGAAGTGCTGGTTGACCTCACGGTCGATCAGGGCCGCGGCGGCGGCCACCGCCTTGCTGGAACCCGGCGGGAACTCGGCCGGCTGGAACGCCGGGTCGTCGTCGATCACGTTCATGATGAAGCCGCCGACCGCGTAGTAGAGCAGCGCGGCGACGATGAGGCCGAGGACGCTCCAGCCGCTCCAGCGAAGTATCCCCCTCCCCGACAGCCAACGCCGACGCGGGGCTGAATACTCGTCGTCCCAGTCGACGGCAGGTCGGGTCATGGCGGTCTCCTTACGGTCGTCATTGGAGACATAGGGAGCGGGAGCGGCCGTGTCATCTGTCGGCGGGCGCGCGGTGTGCCGGGCATCGCGCGCGAACCGTTGCCCAGCCTCGCGCCACCGCCATCAACGCGACGTCCGCCGCCACGGGCAGCCCCGCCTAGTAGAGTCGGTTCTTGATCGAATCCTCGACCCGCGCATCGGCCTCGGCGGCGTCGACCCCGGCGACCTGGTCGGCCAGCATCTGCCCGAGGCTGGGCAGCACCCGGCGCTCGACCTTGTGGTCGTCATCCCACAGCTTGGAACGGACCAGCGCCTTGGCGCAGTGCAGGTAGACCTCCTCGACCGCCACCAGCACGCCGGCCGTGGGCAGCCGACCGCGCACCGCCGTCGGTGCCAGCAGTTCTTCGGCCGAGACCACCCGGGCGCGGCCGTTGACCCGCAGCGTCTCGCACACCCCCGGCACCAGGAACAGCAGGCCGACGCCGTCGTGGGTCATCAGGTTCGACAGGGTGTCGAGCCGGTTGTTGCCGGGCCGGTCCGGGATCAGCAGGGTGCGATCGTCGAGCACCTGCACGAAACCGGGGGCGTCGCCCTTCGGGGAGACGTCGCCGAGACCGTCGGGGCCGTGGCTGGAGATCACCAGGAACGGCGACAGCTCGATGAACCGACGGGCGTGGACGTCTAGCCGGTCGAGCTGCTTCTTGGCGGCGAGCGGGCTGACGCTGCCGTAGCGCGCGCGCAGATCGTCCTCGGATCGGATCAGATCGTCCATCTCGGCTTCTCCCGGGTTCCGCGGCTTTCGAGCGGCGCACGACTGGGCTAGACTCGTTGAACACTATCGAAACGGTCGCCGCAAGGGGAGAGCCGATGGCGGTCGCGGAGGAATTGCAGTGCCATGAATACGACCGCTCCGAGAAAGCTGACACGGACGCTGGACGGGCTGCTGGCGCGGTTCGACTACACGGGCCTGCTGGTGCTGGTGGTCGAGCCGGACGCCGACAGCCGCAGCGCCCTGGTGCGGGCCCTGGTCGGACTCGGCCTGCCACAGCCGCTCGAAGCCGGGACCGCCGCCGAGGCGACGGCGCAGGCCGCCGAACTGGAGCCGGCCCTGGTTCTGTGCGACGCCCAGTTGCAGGGCCCTGACGGCACCGACGGGCTCGAACTGCTGTTCCGGATCCGCGCCGACTCCACCGCCCTGCCGCCCGACATTCCGGTGGTCCTGCTGGCCGGGGAGAGCGCCTCGCCCGGGGTGATGGAGGCCAAGCGGCTGGGCGTCGACGGTTACCTGGTCAAGCCGGTGCCCGCCAAGCGGCTGGAGGCACGGCTGAACGCCGTGCTGATGCG
>CAYNFA010000173.1:0-7531 GCA_964396345.1 uncultured Thalassobaculum sp. | reverse complement strand
CACGCCCATCATCTCGCTGCCGCGCCAGGCGACCGGGCGGACGTAGCCGTCGGCGATCCCCATGCTGTCGATCACGGCGCGCTTGCCGGCCTCGATCTGCTCGGCGGTGTACGGAATCTCGAAGTCCAACGTCGCGGCCGAGCGCTGAAGCCGCTGGGTGTGCTCCAGCGACTTGAAGACACGGCCGGCATAAACGCGTTCGCCCTCGAACACGGAACTGGCATAATGCAGTGCATGGCTGAGAACGTGCAACTTGGCGTCCCGCCACGGGATCAGGGTGCCGTCGAACCAGATCGCTCCGTCACGGTCGTCGAAGGGAATCAGGGACATGGTATCGCTTCCTGCCTGGCTGTCGTCCGGCTTCGAACCGGTTGGATTGGGTCCGTCGACCGTCTCGTTGCGTTCTTTTGTTTCCCGAATGGGACCTGTTGCATAACATTCGGAAGAAAGTAAGTCAACATGGTTGACATAAAGGGCGTCGCGAATCCGCTGTTCCTGCGCGAGGAGGAACTGCGCCAGGCCATCGAGATGCTGTTCTTCGCCTACCGCGACTTCACCGGCGAGCCGGACGCCATGCTGGCCGATCTCGGCCTCGGCCGCGCCCATCACCGGGTGATCTACTTCGTCGGCCGCAACCCCGGCATCACCGTCTCCGAACTGCTGCGGATCCTGCGCATCACCAAGCAGAGCCTGTCGCGGGTGCTGAGCCACCTGGTGGACGAGGCCTACATCCTGCAACGCCCGGGCGAGCGCGACCGCCGCCAGCGCCTGCTCGCGCTGACCCCGAAGGGGATCGACCTCGAGCGGCGGCTGACCGCCAACCAGCGCGAGCGCATCGCCACCGCCTTCCGCAACGCCGGCGCCGAGGCGGTGCAAGGCTTCAACCTGGTGCTGCACGGCATCATCGACCCCGAGGACCGCCGACGCTTCGACGTGCCGGGGATCGGCGGCGCCTCGCCCGGCACCCCCCGGCTCAAGGCCGGCACCGGCAAGCGCTGACGCGGCGGCGATGGCTGACCAACCCGCCGGGCCCGATGGCCGCCAGCCGGCCGAGGGTGCGCCGGCCGAGGAGCCGCCGCACATCCTGGTGGTCGATGACGACCGCCGCCTGCGCGAGCTGCTGCGCCGCTACCTGTCGGAGCACGGGTTCCGGGTGTCGGCCGCCGGCGACGCCGCCGAGGCGCGCGCCCGGATGGCGGGCGTCGCCTACGACCTGATGGTGCTCGACGTGATGATGCCGGGCGAGAGCGGCATCGAGTTCACCCGCAGCCTGCGGCCGCGCGAGCGCATCCCGATCCTCATGCTGACCGCGATGGGGGAATCCGAGGATCGCATCGCCGGCCTCGAGAGCGGTGTCGACGACTACCTCGCCAAGCCGTTCGAGCCGCGCGAGCTGCTGCTGCGGATCCGCACCATCCTGCGCCGAACCGCGGAGCCGGCGCCGACCTCGAGCGCAGCCGCGGCGAACGGCGGCGAGGTGCTGTTCGGGCCGTTCCGCTTCGACCTCGGCCAGAACATCCTTTGGCGCGGTACCGTCCCAGTCCGCCTGACCGAGGCCGAGGCCACGCTGCTGCGGGCCTTCGCGCTGGCGCCCGGGATCACCTTCACCCGCGAGGACCTGGTCGATCGCAACGCCGTGAACGGCGGCATCCGCACCGCCGACGTGCAGATCACCCGGCTGCGCCGCAAGATCGAGCCAGACCCGAAATACCCGCGCTTCTTGCAGACCGTGCGCGGAAAGGGTTACGTGCTTCGGCTGGAAAGCTGAGGTCGGACGCCGATGGCAGACACGACCCGAACCGACCGCGCCGGGCTCGCACCCGCCGCCCCGCCCAGCCCGAAGGACGGGCGGGCGCGGGCCGGCACCGCCGCGGGTCTCGGCGCCTTCAAGCCGGAGCGCTGGATCAAGCGGTTCCTGCCGAAGACGCTGTTCGGCCGCGCCCTGCTGATCATCGTGACGCCGCTGGTGCTGATGCAGGCGATCTCGGCCTACGTGTTCTACGACCGGCACTGGGAGATCATGACCCGCCGGCTGGTCCACAGCCTGGCCGGCGACATCGCCTTCCTGATCGAGGAACTGCGGCCGCCGATCTCCGAGGACGGGGTGCGGCGGCTGTCGGAGCGGTCGATCCGGCATTTCGACATCGAGCTGGCGTGGCGGCCCGCCGACATCCTGCCGAACCGCCCGCCGATCCGGATGTTCGACGACACCCGCGACGCCATGCAGGAGGCGATGCGCGCCAAGGTGCGCCGTCCCTACGTGATGGACACCGAAGCGGTCGACCGGAAGATCGAGATCCTGGTCCAGCTGCCCGACGGCGTCCTGCAGGTGCTCGCCCACAAGAAGCGGCTGTTCAGCTCGACGACCTACATCTTCCTGCTGTGGATGGTCGGATCGTCGCTGGTGCTGTTCGCCGTCGCGATCGTGTTCATGCGCAACCAGATCCGGCCGATCCGCCGGCTGGCGGTCGCCGCCCGGGCGTTCGGGCTCGGCCGCGACGTCACCGGCTTAAAGCCCGAGGGCGCCACCGAGGTCCGCCAGGCGGCGAATTCGTTCCTGCAGATGAAGGACCGGATCAACCGCCAGCTCACCCAGCGCACCGAGATGCTGGCGGGGGTCAGCCACGACCTGCGCACGCCGCTGACCCGCATGAAGCTGCAACTCGCCATGCTCGGCGACACCCCGGACATCGCCGACCTGCAGGCCGACATCGGCGAGATGGAGCGGATGGTGGAGGGCTACCTGGCGTTCGCGCGCGGCGAAGGCACCGAGGCGCCGGTCGACAGCGACGTCGCCGAACTGGTCGCCGACGTGGTCCAGTCGGAGCGCCGCGACGGCCCGCCGATCGCCCTGGAACGGCCCGACGCCGGCGAGGCCGCCCTGTCGGTGCGTCCGAACGCGCTCAAGCGGGCGATCGCCAACCTGACGCGGAACGCCAAGCGCTACGGCAACCGGGTCTGGGTGACGGTGGTGCGGGTCGGCGACCAGGTCGAGGTGCTGATCGACGATGACGGTCCCGGCATTCCCGCCAACGCCCGCGCCCGTGCCTTCCAGCCCTTCGTGCGCCTGGAGCCGTCGCGCAACACCGAAACCGGCGGCACCGGTCTCGGCCTGACCATCGCGCGCGACATCGTGCGCGGCCACGGCGGTGACATCACGCTGGAAACCTCGCCGCGCGGTGGGCTGCGGGCGGTTATCCGACTGCCGATCTAGCCTCGCGGCCTGCTGGGGCCAGTCGAAGCCTCAGTGCAGGCGGCCGCCGTTCGGGACCGGCTGGTTCGGCTGGATCAGCACCACGTTGCCGGCGGCGTCGGGGAAGCCCAGCACCAGGATCTCGCTCATGAACGGGCCGACCTGCTTCGGCGGGAAGTTCACCACCGCCGCCACCTGCCGGCCGATCAGGGTCTCGGGGGTGTAGTTCTGGGTGATCTGAACCGAGGTCTTGCGGGTCCCGATCTCCGGCCCGAAATCGACCCACAGCTTGTAGGCCGGCTTGCGCGCCTCGGGGAACGGCTGCACGTCGGTCACGGTCCCGACCCGGATGTCGACCTTCAGGAAATCCCCGAAGCCGATGGTCGCCGTCGGCTGATCCGCCATGCCCGCCTCCTCGCCCGCGTTCACCAAGCCAGACACGCGCCGCGTAACACGCCGGCTTGCGGGCTGGCAATACGGCGGCCCACAACGCGGGAAGGCCGCCCCGGAGCCCGGAGCGGCCTTCCCTCAGTCACGCCTCGGGATGGGCGTTACTTCTTCGCCTTCTTGGACAGGTCGCGGATCTCGTCCAGCGACTCGGCGACCCGCTTGTTGATCACGTCGAAGGCCTCGCCGTTCGACTTCGCGACCATCTCGGACAGCTCCTTCATGTTCGAGATCGCCTTCTCGAAGGCGGTCTTGGTCAGCTCGGTGCTGGCCGCGACCTTCGCCTCCGGCGCGCCGGCGCCCATGAAGGACTGCATGTTCTTCTGCAGCTCCTCGGCGGTCTGGCGCATGATCTCGGCCTGACGACGGGCAATCGCCTGCATGCCCTCGACGGCGAGCTGGTTGGCGCTGGTCAGCGCCTCGATATTCTTTTTCTGGGCGGCGACGACGGCGTCGACGTCCACGTTCGGAAGCTTGAACTCGCCCATCATCTTCTGGATATCCATATCCGCAAACGGATTCTTGTACTCGGCCATTACGATCTCCTGTCGGCTTGAACGTTTCACCCCGCAGTGACGGCGCGATGCTGCACCGCACAATTACCAGACTTAGATGCGATCAGCCGGACGCGTTGTCAATAGCAATGTTGCAGTGCAGCAATCTGGAACATCGGCGGGCGCGCCGCGGCGTCACCGCCGGACCGCCGCCGCGCCGGCGGCGGCGCGCGCCGCCTCGGATTCCCGCAGCAGGGCGACGATGCCGCCGACCGCCGCGTCGGCGATCGGCGCCGCCACCGCGCCCCAGCTCGCCGCCAGCGTACCGCCCGGAACGGCGTTCTCCTGGTCGACGGTCCCAATCGACCCGCCGAGCGCGTCGGTGACGATCCACGAGATCACCACCCGGTCGCGGCCGTCCGGCAGCCGGGTGACCGCGACGTCGCCGCGCACGAGGTGGCCGTTCGCCGCCACCTCCGGGGTCAATTCGACCGGCGCCCTGTCGAGCGCCAGAGCGATCGCCCGCCGCAGCAGATCGTTGCCGTCGCCGGGGGCGCCGTCGACGCCCTGAACGGCCACCTGCGGGGTGCGGGGCGGCCCCGCCGCGGCGCCGCGCGGCCGCACCCACGCCGCCACCTCGGCCGTCGACCGCGCCAGCTGCTCGTCCGAGGCGATCGCGTCGACCCTCTCGCCGAGCACCGTCCCGTCCGGGCGCGCCAGGGTCCAGGCAATCTCCATGGCGCCGTCGGGCAGCCGCCGGCCGGTCCCCGACAGGAACAGGCTGGCCCGGTTGCTCGACCGGGTTCCGGCCGCCACGCCCTGCTCCTGAAGCGCCGCCGCCGTCAGGTCGGCGATCAGGTCGCCGGTCTCGGGAGACACCCCCTCGACCGGCAGCACCACGATGCCCTCGGTGGTCGGCGCGATCAGGAATGGCGCGCGGGACAGGTTCGCCGTCTCCTTGGAGAACGGCTGCGGGACCGGCCCGCAGGCCGCCACCAGCAACAGCGCCGCCAGCCCGGCGGCCGTGGCTACATGACCCAGCATCCGACCATCAGCCCCAGAAACAACATCGCGCAGAATATCAAGAGGTGCGGCATGACCGGTTCTTTCCCCGACCCGGATTACCGGGCGACCAGTTCCAGCGGCATTGATGACAGACGCTCGGGGGCGCCGTCGGTGACGATGACGGTCTCGCCGAGGGTCATCGCGAGGTCGGACTCGCTGTCCATCAGGATCATGTGCAGGAAGAACACCATCCCGGGCGCCGCCAGCTCGGGGTTGGCGTGGTAGAACATCGGGTAGTCCATCCACATCGGCGCGAACACCGCGCCGAGCGAATACCCGCAGGCGTTCAGCCGGGCGTGCGCGAAGCCGCGCGCGTCCATGACCCGGGCGTGGGCGTCGAACACCTCGCCGATCGGACGGCCCGGCCGCAACGCCGCCTTGCAGGCCTCGAGCGCCTCGGCGCAGGCGTCGAACATGCGGCGCTGGTGGTCCGGCACCGGGCCGACCGGGATCGTGCGCATCAGGCAGGCGTGGTAGTGCCGGTAGGCCCCGGCGAACTCCAGAGTCAGTTGATCGGTCGCGCCGAGCCGGCGCCGGCCGGTGAAGTAGCGGCACAGCAGCGCGTCCGGGCCGGAGCCGATGATGAACTCGTTGCCGGGATAGTCGCCGCCGCCGCGGAACACCGCACCCTGCATGGCGGCCAGGATCACGCCCTCGTCGGCGCCGGGCGCGGTCAGCCGATGCGCCTCGCGCAGCGCCTCGTCGGCCAGCTCCGCCGCCCGCCGCACGAAGCCGAGTTCGGCCGCCGACTTCACGACCCGCAGCCGCGACACCAGTTCCGAGGCGTCGGACAGGGTGGCGAAGCCGTCCAGGGCGGCGTCCAGGCGCTTGCCGTTGCGGGCGTTCAAGCCATAGCTGTCGTACTCGACGCCGAGCCGATGACCGCGCGCGCCCTTGGAGTCCAGAAGGCCGCGCAGGTCGTCGGCCGGGCTGGCGCCGTCGCGGTCCACCCAGATCCGGATGTCCTCGATCAGGCTGGTTTTGCGGGCCTGGCGCAAGTCCGGGGCCCGGGTCAGCAGCGCCAGGCTGCCGTCGGCCCCGAGGTACAGGCATTGGAAGAAGCAGAAGCCGAAGGTGTCGTAGCCGGTCAGCCAGAACATGCTCTCCTGCTTGAACATCAGCAGGCCGTCCAGCCCGGCCTCGGCCATCGCCGAGAGGGTGCGGTCGCGGCGCGCGGCGAACTCGCTGCGCTCGAAGTGCAGGGCCATGGCTCAGGCTCCGAGGGTGATGGCGGCGAGTTGCCGGCCGTAGTCGGGGTGCTTGCGAAGCCGGGAACGGCGGTAGCTGAAGAAGTTCGCCTCATCCCGGCAGGTGTCGCAGTCGAGGCGGTAGACCTCGCCGATCCCGAGCAGCGAGAGACGGCGCGCCAGGTAGCCCGACAGGTCGAACAGGAAGTGGCCGGCGCGCGTCGCCTGGTCGAAATAGCGGGCGTTCTCGCGGTCCTGCGCCATGAACGGTTCGGGAAACTCCGGTCCGACCTCGTAGGAGTCGAGGCCGATGCAGGGGCCGATGGCGGCCCGGATGCCGTCGGGACGCGCGCCGAGTTCGATCATGGCGTCGACCGTCGCCTCGCACACCCCGCCGACCGCGCCGCGCCAGCCGGCGTGGCAGGCGCCGATGATGCCGTCGGCCGGGGCGGCGAACAGCACCGGCGCGCAGTCGGCGGCGAGCGCGCCGAGCGCCACGTTCGGGCGGGTCGTCACGAAGGCGTCGGCCTGGCGGCGATCCTCGGGATCGGTGGTCTCGTCGACCACCACGACGGTGGCGGAGTGAACCTGGTGGTTGGTGAACAGGGCCGACGCCGGCAGGTCCAAAGCGGCCATGGCGCGGGCCCTGTTGGCCTCGACCGCCGCCGGCGCGTCGCCGCTGCCGCGCCCGCAGTTCAACGAGGTGTAGATCCCACGGCTGACCCCGCCGCGCCGGGTGAAGAAGGCGTGGCGGACCGGGCCGTCGTCGAATCCCTCGATCTGGATCACCGCAAACCGGCTTTCACCTTAGGCGCTCTCACGCGTTTGGTTCCTGGAAACCCGGCGGCGGAGGCGTTCCGGAACCGGTCCAGGCGACGACCTTGAACAAGGTGCCCATTTCGGCGGGGTCGATCAAGCGAGCGCAACCGCTTTGCAGGACGCCGCGCTGATCGTCGGTCGCCCGCCGGCACAGCGCGTCGCGACGGGCCTCGATGCCGAGCTGTCGCAGGAAAGATCCCTGCCCGACCGGCCCGTGCTGCACCGCCCCCGCCTCCGCCACCACCCGGCCAAGTGCCGCGAAATCGACATGCGCGGTCAGGTCGGCGTCGCCCAGTTTCCCGCCAGCCAGCCGAATCGCCGGGGGC
>CAYNFA010000172.1:0-7532 GCA_964396345.1 uncultured Thalassobaculum sp. | reverse complement strand
ATGTCGGTCGCGGCCTCCAACCCCTCCGGTATCGCCCCGGCCGCCAGGGCCACGGCGAGGCCGGCGACCGCCGCGGCGACAACCAGGATTGCCAGGCTACGGCGCGTCGCCGCCCGCCCGTCGGTCGCCGGCACCGCCGTCACCCGCCGGGCATCCCGGCGAGTGTGTCGGCGACGCGCTCGGCGACCAGGCGGTTGCCGGCCGCGGACATGTGGGACCGGGCGAAATACTGGCCAAAGAACGTCGCCGGGCTGGCGCGGTGTCGCTCCTGCAATGCCGGGAGGGTGTCCAGTGTCTCCAGACCGGCATCATGGGCGCACGTCAAGATCCGCGCCGAGCCTCCGATGCCGGCGCGTGCGGAGGGGTCACCTGGAGTGGCGAAAGTGCGGGGCGGGTACTGCGCGACGACCAGTACCCGAGCGCCGCTCGCGTCCCCCACGTCTTTCAGCCGGCGCATCAGCAGACAGGCCACCTGCGGGCCGTCGGAATGCAGCCTCACTTGCGGCGATCCGGGAGCGTACCACCACCCGGAAGCTCCGACCTGGCGGGCCGCCCAGTCGACCAGGTAACTGTATCCGAGCATCGTCCGGATCATACCGATCTGCGCAACCCGTGGACGGTTCGCCGACACCGGGACGTTGCGAAGGGCCAAAGCCCCGTCCGCCACCTCGAAATACGGCTTTTCCGTCCCGGCACGCTGCGCGGCCTCGGTCGCCAGCGCGTCGTCGTGGACGAACGAGACCACCAGCGCCCACGGGCGCAGCCGCGGCACGATGGCCTCGGCCCGCAGCACGGCCTGATCGAGCCCGTAGCCGAACACGCCACCGTTCGCCACCGGCTGGCCGAGCATCGACTGCAACTGCGCCGGCCAGGTCTCCCGGTCGATCACCTCCTCGCCGAAGGTGTCGGAGCCACCGACCGCGACCACCGCCACCGGCGCCGGGGTCGGCTGGCCCGCCGCGTTCTGCCGGAGCGACGCGTCGTCGATCGACACCCGGAGGTTCCAGGGGTTGGCCATCGCCTCATAGCCCGGCACCGGCACATGGCCGAGCAACGGGTCGTGCGACGCGGGGTAGCCGGCTGCGCGCAGTGACAGCCTGTCGGCGACGTAGTTCCGGGCCGTGAAGTCGACCCGGTCGTGGGCCCGCAGAGCAGCCTCCACGGCGCCGACCGCCGTCACCACGGCGATCACGGCGATCGTCATCCTGAAGACTCCGGAACCCGACCCCGCGCCGCCTCGCTGAACCATTCGGCGACTCCCTGTGATGGACTGAACATTAGGCGCAACCCCGCACCGGCGGCAAGAAACCGCCGGGCACCGAAACGGCCGCGCGGAACCTTGCGGCTGCCTCGAACGTTCTCGACGTGAAGATCCAGCCGCCCGCGGATGGGTCAGACCACGACGATCGGGAGAAGAGCCATGAATCGCCTGATGCTACCGATGGCCCTGGCCGGAGCGCTTGCAGTCGGCGCCTGCTCGGGCATGAGCGACACCCAGCAACGGACGCTGTCCGGCGGCGGCATCGGCGCCGGCGTCGGGGCCGCGGCGGGCGCGCTCACCGGTGGCTGCATGACCTGCGGCGCGGTGATCGGCGGAGCCGCCGGTGCTGCCGGCGGGTACATCTACGACCAGACCAAGAAGTAGCGCTCCGCGTCTGCCTGCCGACGATCTCCCACGCTCCGAGCCTGACGGCCCGCCTCTCGAGGCGGGCCGGTTATCGTTCCGCGACTGCTTCCCGTCGCCGCCCTCCGTGACCCGAATCGAAAGGCCCGCCGGAAACCGGCGGGCCCACGATGTCGGCTTCGAATTGATTGCGAGCGTCACTGGCGCGTCGGCGTCGTTCCCTGGACGTTGCTGGTCGTCGTCTGGCCGGTCCTGGTGGTCTGGCCGGTGGCAATCAGCACCACCCGTCGGTTGCGCTCCTCGCGGACGCCGTCGCCGGTCGGAACGGCGAGATCGGTCTGGCCCTTGGCCGCCAGCTGGAGATCCTTGATCTCGCCGACCGTCATGCCCTGGCGGACCAGTTCGGCGCGAACCGCCTCGGCGCGACGACGCGACAGCTCGTCGTTGTAATCCGCCGATCCGGAAGTGTCAGTGTGGCCCTCGATGTAGAGGACCACCGGCTCGATCTTGCGCATCTCATCCAGGAACCGATCGAGTTCAGCCTGCTGGCCGGGCCGGATGGAAGCGCTGTCCCAGTCGAAATAGACCGTGTCGCGGGCGATCTCCTCCTGCACCGTCTCGTAGGTGGTGGTGGTCGGCTGCATGGCGCCCCGCAGCGCCTCCATGGCCGCCATATAGGCCGCGCGGCAGGCGGCGATGTGATCGTACTGGTGGCCCTCCTCCTCCTGCTCGATCCAGCAGTCGTAGCGCGCCTGGGCGACGGCCGCCTCTACCGGCGCCCGGCCCCGACCGTCCTGAAGGACGCTGACAAGGTCGCTGCGCGCGGTGTCGAGCTCGGAGCGGGTCGCGGCGTTGCGGATGCTCCGCTCGGACGCCTCAGCCGGCATCGGGACGTCACCCCCGCCGGCGCGCAGGCTCTTGCCCGCGAAGTACTCCGCGTCCGGCCAGTCACCCATCTCGTCGGCCTCGAAGATCGCGAGGTCACGGTATTCACGCGCCAAACGCTGCTCGAACCCGTCGCCGGCCGGCTGCGTCGTCCGCACCTGCTCGACGTTAGGGAACAACGGAAACAGCGTGGCCGCGTGGCCGGCGACCGCGAACGCGCCGACTGCCAGCGTCACCGGCAGGGCATAGAGTAGTTTCTTGCGCATGGTCAGTCCTCTTGATTGTGACGATCGTCAGGGCCGGTGCCGGGCCGATCAGCGCGTCGCTCCCCTGACGGCCAGCACGAGGCCGACGCAGAGCGCCGCAACGCCGCCGGCGATCTGCCAGACCGTCCGGTCCGGGTAGGTGCCGGTCAGCGTCTCGGACAACTGTCCCAGGGGCGCCTCCGCCGCGTTGAGGCCAAGCCAGAGCAGCACGGCGCCGGCGACGGCGAGGGCAACTCCAACAAGTCGTTGGGGACTCATCTTGTTCTTCCCACATTGCCAGCCGACCACGGGCGGACGGACCGCCCGCTTGTCCGTGGTCGAATGATCAACCGACCAAGGCCCGCACGGTTCCGCCACGGCCGTCATCGCACCCGGTTTGCATGGACGCCAACATCTGCCATTGACGAGACACCGTCGGATCGAGAACCCTGGCATGGTCTTTCCGCATCGCAACAACGGCTGCCCAATGACCGTATCCCCGACCGCGCCCCGCCTCGCCGTAGACGTCGGCGGCACGTTTACCGATGTCGCCCTCGAGATTGGGACCCGGCGGGTGACCGCCAAAGTGCTCACCACCCAGCGAGCTCCCGAGGAAGGCGTGCTGGCCGCTCTCGACAAGGCGGTGGCCGAAGCCGGGATCGCGCCGGACAGTGTCGCGCTGATCATTCACGGCACGACGTTGGCGACCAACGCGTTGATCGAGCGCAAGGGCGCGAGGACGGCGCTGATCACCACCGCCGGCCACCGCGACAGCGTCGAGATGGCCCAGGAGAACCGATTCGAGCAGTACGACATCGGCATCGACCGCCCGCCGCCGCTGGTGCCTCGCCACCTGCGCTGGTCGGTAGGCGAGCGGCTGAACTACCGGGGCGAGGTTCTGGTGCCGCTCGACGAGGACTCGGTGCGGGCGCTGTTGCCGAGGTTCGCCGCCGAGAAGGTCGAGGCGGTGGCGATCGGTCTGCTGCACTCCTACGCCGACAGCGCCCACGAGCGGCGGGTCGCCGAGATCCTGGCCGAGGCCTATCCGGATCTGGCGATCACGCTGTCGAGCGAAGTCTGCCCGGAGATCCGGGAGTACGAGCGGCAGTCGACCGCCTGCGCCAACGCCTACGTCCAGCCGAAGATGGCACGCTACCTGACCGAGCTCGGCACGCAGATGCGGGATCGCGGGTATCGCTGCCCGTTCTTGCTGATGACCTCCGGCGGCGGGTTGACGACGCTCGAGACCGCTGTCCGATTCCCGATCCGGCTGGTGGAATCCGGTCCGGCAGGCGGTGCCATCCTGGCGACCGAGATCGCCAAGGAGTGCGGGCTGAAGGACGTGCTGTCCTACGACATGGGCGGCACCACCGCCAAGATCTGCCTGATCGACGACTACGCCCCGCTGTCGACCCGCACCTTCGAGGTCGCGCGCGTCTACCGCAACCTCAAGGGCAGCGGCCTGCCGATCCGCATTCCGGCGATCGAGATGGTGGAGATCGGTGCCGGCGGCGGCTCGATCGCCCGGGTCGACGCCATGGGCCGGCTGCTGGTCGGCCCCGACAGCGCGTCGTCCGAGCCGGGGCCGGCGTGCTACGGCCGCGGCGGCACCAACCCGACGGTGACGGACGGCGACGTGGTGCTCGGCAAGATCGATCCGGCCCGCTTCGCCGGCGGCGAGGTGGCACTGGACGTCGACGCCGCGGCCGCGGTGTTGGCCGAGAAGGTCGGCACCCCGATGAACCTGCAGGGCCGGCTCGCCGCCTTCGCGCTCGCCGAGATCGTCGACGAGAACATGGCCAACGCCGCCCGCGTGCACGCCATCGAATGGGGCAAGGACATCACGGCCCGCGCCATGATCGCGTTCGGCGGTGCCGCGCCGCTGCACGCCGCCCGCCTCGCCGAGAAGCTCGACATCGACACCGTGGTGGTGCCGACCGGCGCCGGCGTCGGCTCGGCGATCGGCTTCCTGCGGGCGCCGATCTCCTACGAGGTGGTGCGCAGCCGCTATCTCCGGCTGTCGGCCTTCGAGCCGTCTGCGGTCAACGCCCTGCTCTCCGGCATGGCCGAGGAGGCGCGCGCCATCGTGGTCGCCGGGGCCGGAGCGGAGGGGCTGAGCGAGAGCCGAGTGGCCTTCATGCGCTACGTCGGCCAGGGTCATGAGATCAGCGTGCCGCTGCCGGCGGGCGTGCTCACGGCCGCCGACGCCGACAGCATCCGCGCCGCCTTCGAGGCCGAGTACATCAACCTCTACGGCCGCATCATCCCGGGCCAGGAGCCCGAGATCCTCAGCTGGACGGTGACGGTCGCGGCCCCGATCGGCGCCCCTGCCGAACCAATCGCGGATGCCGGCACGGTCGCGGCGCCAAAGCCGGTCGACACCCGCAGCGTGTTCGACCCGGCACGCCGCGACAGCGTCGACTACGCCGTCTACGCCCGCGACGACCTCGTCCCGGGGGCCGTCGTCCCGGGCCCGGCGCTGATCATCGAAGACCAGACCACCACCGTCGTCACCTCGACCTTCGACGTCCGGGTGAACCCGCTCGGCTACCTGGTGCTGACCGCCAGGCGCCGCACCGGCGCCTGAGGAGAACCGTCATGACCGCCAACCGTTCGGCCCTCGACCAGATCCACATGCAGATCCAGTGGAACCGGCTGCTCTCGGTCGTCGAGGAGCAGGCCCAGACCCTGGTGCGCACAGCGTTCTCGACCTCGGCGCGCGAGGCCGGCGATATCTCGGCCGGCGTGTTCGACGTCCAGGGGCGGATGCTGGCCCAGGCCGTGACCGGCACGCCCGGCCACGTCAACGCCATGGCCGCCTCGGTCGGGTTCTTCCTGGAGACCTACCCGATCGACACCATGGCCGAGGGCGACGTCTTCATCACCAACGATCCCTGGAAAGGCACCGGCCACCTGAACGACTTCACCGTCGTCACGCCGACCTTCCTGGACCGCCGGCCGGTCGGGCTGTTCGCGTGCACCACCCATGTCGTCGATGTCGGCGGCCGCGGCTTCGGCCCTGACGGCCGACAGGTCTACGAGGAGGGCATCAACATCCCGATCATGCGGCTGGCGACGGCAGGCGAGGTCGACCGCGGCCTGCTGCACCTGATCGGCGTGAACGTCCGCAATCCCGTGGAGGTCGAGGGCGACATCTACTCGCTGATGGCCTGCAACGAGGTCGGCGGCCGCCGGCTGGTCGACATGATGCGGGAATTCGGCCTGGCCGACCTCGACGAACTCGGCCGTCACATCATCGACAGCAGCCGCGCCGGCATGCTGGAGGAGATCCGCAAGCTGCCGAAGGGCACATGGACCAATTCCATGCGGGTCGACGGCTTCGAGAGCCCGATCGACCTGGTCGGCACGTTGACGGTGACCGACGACGGCATCGAGGTCGACTTCGCCGGCACGTCGGGCACCTCGACCTACGGCATCAACGTGCCGCTGACCTACACCCAGGCCTACGCCAGCTTCGGGGTGCGCTGCGTGATCGGCGGCGCGGTTCCGAACAACGCCGGCTCGCTCGGCGCGGTGCGGGTGACGGCTCCGGAGGGCACGATCCTGAACGCGCTGCACCCGTCGGCGGTCGCCGCCCGCCACGTCACCGGGCAGATGCTGCCCGACGTCGTGCTGGGCTGCCTGAACCAGATCATCCCCGGCCGGGTGCCGGCGGAGGGCACCAGCTGCCTGTGGAATCCGGTGCTGCTCGGCGGCCACGGCGTCGCCGACGGCGACTACGGCAAGAGCCGGCCGTTCGCCATGAACACCTTCCACGCCGGCGGCACCGGCGCGCGGCCCGGCAAGGACGGGCTGAACGCCACCGCCTTCCCGTCGGGCGTGCGCAACACCCCGGTCGAGGTCAACGAGACCATCGCCCCGCTGATCTTCTGGCGGAAGGAGTACCGCGCGGATTCCGGCGGCCCCGGCACCCATCGCGGCGGCGTCGGCCAGGTCATGGAGATCGCCCACGCCGACGGCGCGCCGTTCGCCATGAACTGCATGTTCGACCGGGTGATCCACGCCCCGCGCGGCCGCAACGGCGGCCACGACGGCACCGCCGGCAAGCTGACGCTGGCCTCCGGCCCGTCGTTCCGCGGCAAGGGACGGCAGACCATCCCGGCCGGCGACAGCATCGTGATCGAGATGCCGGGCGGCGGCGGCCTCGGCGATCCCGCGGCACGCGACCGTGCCCAGCTCGCCATCGACGTGCGCGACGGCTTCGTCAGCGTCGAGCAGGCCAAGGCGGTGTACGGCTGGGACGCCGCCGCGGCCACGGCCGGCGACGACTGACCGGCGACGACTCACTGCCACCGTCACCGGGTCGCCAGCAGCATGGCGACCCCGGCGACGGTGACGGCGACGCCGAGGACGACCCGGGGCCCGATCCGCGCGCCCCGCAGGAACAGCCCGCCGAACACCAGGGTGGCGATCGGGTAGGTGGCCACCAGCGGCGCCACCAGCGCCACCGGTCCGCGCGCCAGGGCGGCGTACATCGTCACCAGCGCGGCGCCGTTGCACAGCCCGACGGCGGCGAACCACAGCAGGCCGCGCGGATTCGAGCGCGACAAGGACAGGCCGCCCCTGGCGCCGGCAAGCGCCAGCACGACCACCGCCGAGACGGCGTAGCCGATGGTGGCGGCGGCAAACGGGTCGGGCCAGGTCTCAAAGCCAATCTTCACCGCCGGCTGCACCGTGCCGCGGATCAGCGCCGCCGCCAGCGGCAGCAGCAGCGCCCCCCACGCGGCGACGCCGACACCGCGGGCCGAAGCCAGCGC
>CAYNFA010000171.1:0-7563 GCA_964396345.1 uncultured Thalassobaculum sp. | reverse complement strand
CGACCACGATCACCTCGTCGCCAACCACCAGTTGACCGCGCAACGACGCCAGCATCCGCGCCACCTCCTCGACCCGCCCCAGGGTCGGGATCACGATCGACATCGCCGGCACAGCCGAGGCACCGGGCGGGGGCAGGGGCGGGGGCAGGGGCGGGGGCAGGGGCGGGGGCTCGGTCATCGCCATTGCCCCCGGACGACGCCGGAGACGCGCGCCATCACCTCGCCGGCCGCCGAGCGCACCAGCGCCGGTTCGAACATTCCGGAGCCGGGACCGCAGCGCAGGCCGAGGCGCTTGCGGGCGATCGCCAGGTAGGCGAGGTTGCTCGCCACGGCGACCAGGGAGGCGCCGACGGCCGCGCCCTCGACCCCGCCGACGGCGATGCCCACGGGAACCGCGATCGAGTGCCCGATCGCGCCGGCGGCCAGCGTCGCGGTCAGCGGACGCTCCAGCCCAGTCATCCGCAGCACGGCGCTGATCGGACCCGCCAGCACCGTCGACAATTGTCCGAGAGCAAGGATGGCGAGCACCGTCCAGCCCTCCTGGAACTCCGGACCGTAGAGGCCGAGCAATAGCCAGCCGCCGCCCGCAAGCGCCAGGACCGCCGGCACACCGGTCACGAACGAGGCGAGGCTGCCCCAGGCCAGCAGGCGCTGCATGCCGGCGTGGTCGTTCTGCGAGAAACGGCGGGCGATCTTAGGCTCAAGGGTCAGGCGGACGGCATCGACCACGAAGGTCACCAGGACCGCCAGGCGCTGCGCGGTGAGGTAGATCGCCGCTGCCTTCAGGTCGAGCAGGGCGCCGACGATCAGCACGTCGCCGCGGGCGATCCAGTGGACCAGGGCCTCGGACAGGACCATCGGCCGGGCAATCCGGTACCAGTCGCGGCGGTCCGACGGACCGGCGCCGGCTACGCCTAGGCCGGGCCCGGCGCCGCCCGCCGTGACGGCGATCCGACGGGCGTCGAGAAGCCCGATCACCAGCAACCCGCCGGCGAAGGCGGCGAGCGCGGTGTCGACCGAAAGCCAGCCGAGCGCCGCCAGCGCCGCCGCCAGAACCCCGGGGATCAGCGAGCGCAGCACGTTGAAGCCGAGGAAACCGGCGATCAGCCGGTCGAGCGCCCTCAGGGTTTCGCGGTGCAGGTCCATGGCGCCGTAAAGCGGCAGGGCGACCGCGACGATCGCCACGGTCAGCCAGCCGACGCCCTGTCCGATCCCGAGTGCGGCGTGGAACACCACGGCGATCGCCCCCGCGCCGACCAGCGAGGCCAACACGATCGTGCGCCGGGCTTCGGCCAGCAGCGCGGCGAGCGCGGCGGGACGGCCGTGACCCCAGTACACTGACCCGTGGCGCAGCATGGCGCTGTTGAGGCCGAAGCAGGTCAGCGGTCCGGCGATCGACAGGACCGTGATGGCGTACATCACGAGGCCATAGTCGCCGGCCGACAGCAGGCGGGCGAGCAGCACCGTGTAGGCGAGCCAGAGAGCGGTTCCCGCGACCTTCATCAGGGTCACGGCAACCATGTCGTTCAGCATCCGAAATCCGCCCGTCGGCCACGCTTGATCGTGCCGTCAGCGTAGCACCTAGGCCCCGGTTCCGGTATACACGGAGGCTCCGCGACCGACCGGACAGGCCTTGTTTTCAATGCTTTCGACGCTCAAGGCCTGGACCGTGTCCGCCCTGTTCCCGATCGCCCGGGCGGTGCTCGGGGGACGGCGCCGGCGGTTCCGCGCCAACGGCGTAGCGATGATCATGGACATCGGTCATTCGCCGATGAGCCTGCTGCGGGCCCTCGGTCTCTATGAACTGCGCAAAACCGCCGAGATCCGGCGCCGGCTCGGACCCGGATCGGTGTTCGTCGACATCGGCTCGAGCGAGGGGGACTTCGCGCTGATCGCCGCCCGCCTCGTCGGGCCGACCGGACGGGTCCACGCCTTCGAACCCGATCCCGGCAACGTCGAAACCATCCGGGACAACGTCGCCGCCAACCGTTTCGACAACGTCACGGTTTACCCGGTGGCGCTCTCCGACAGCGACGGCGAGGCAACCCTGTACCGGTCCTCGGTCAGCGGCTGGCATTCGCTTCTGGCCGGCCTCGAGCACCGCGACCGGGCCGCGATCACGGTTCCGGTGGCGCGGCTCGACCGGTACGACCTCGATCGCATCGACGTGATGAAGATCGACGTGGAGGGCGCCGAGGTCGCGGTGCTGGACGGCGCGCGCGCCAGCCTCGCCCGGCATCGCCCTGTGGTGCTGCTCGACACCCACCCGTCCCTCGGCGCCGACATAGCGCGCCTTCAGGGGTTTTTCGACGACCTCGGCTACGACGCCTTCGACTCCGACCGGCACCGGTCGCGGCCCCGGCCTGACGGCATTCCGGCCGAGGACGCCGACCTCGTGCTGTTGCCACGGCCGACCCGCCCGTGAGCGGCGGCGCCCTGGTCCTCGGCGGCGCCGGGTTCATCGGCAGCCATTTGCTGGCCGACCTCGCGGCGCGCGGCATCGGGCCGCTGATCTCGCTCGACATCGCCGATCCGGCACGGCCGATCGACGGGGTTGACTACCGGCGGGGCGACGTCCGCGAGCGCTTCGACGACCACGTCCCCGACGTGGTCGCCATCGTCTACAACCTGGCGGCCATCCACCGCACCCCCGGCCACCCGGACCACGCCTACTACGACACCAACGTCGCCGGCGCGGTGAACGCCTGCCGCTTCGCCGCCGCGCGCGGCGTCCGACGCCTGGTGTTCACCAGCAGCATCTCGGTTTACGGCCCGCGCGAGGCGCCGTGCACCGAAACGACTCCGCTGCTGCCGGTGTCGGCCTATGGCCGGTCCAAGGCGCTTGCCGAGACGATCCACGAGAGCTGGGTCGACGCCGACCCGTCCTCCCGGCGGCTGGCGGTGCTGCGATCGGGAGTGGTGTTCGGGCGGGGTGAGGGCGGAAACGTCGACCGCCTGCTGCGCCAGTTGCGCCGCCGGGCCTTCGTCTATCCGGGGCGGCGCGACACCATCAAGGGCTGCGGCTACGTCGGCGAACTGGTGCGGGCGATGACGTTCTGCGCGGCCCGGGACGAACCGGTGTACCGCGCCAACTTCGCCTATCCGGAGCCGTACGATATCGAAACTATTGCGGTGACCCTGGCGGCGGCGGCGGGCCTGCCCGCCCCTCGGCTGACCGTCCCGTGGTGGATGGTCATGGCGGCGGCCGGAGTGTTCGAGGTTCTCGGCCGGGGCGGGTTGCGGACCGGCATCGACCGCGACCGGGTGCGCAAGCTGCTCACCAGCACCCACGTCCGCCCGGACCGGCTGCTGGCCGACGGCTACCGGTTCGAGACCGATCTCGCCGGTGGGATCCGGGCCTGGCTGGACAGCCTCGAAGGCTGATCCGATCCGCCGGTCAACGGCGCGACTGGCCGCCGCGGACGGCTACCGGCGCCATCGGGTGGACGCCCCGGCGGGCGATCGGCGCCGTCGTCACCGCCCGGTGCCGGACCATGAAGACGATGATCGCAACCGTGCAGATGAAGGTCGGGAAGTATTTCGACGATCCCCAGTAGAAGAGCCTCAGTATCTCGTACACGCCGATCATCCAGGTCGGGTGAATGATCATGTACTGGAAGTGCCCCTGCCGGTAACCGTCGAAGATACGTCCACTCACGACACCGAGGAAGAACCACATGACGATGCCGAACGTCATGCCGAAGTCGTGGACCGGAGCATAAATGCCGGAGGTGTTGTTGAATTCGGCGGTGGCGAATTGGAACGCATACTCCCAGAATGACGGCTCTTCGGCCTGAACCCACGGGAACAGCGGGAACCGGTGGAACCAGTTCATGGTGTAGGTGCCGTCGAAGGTCGGAGCGTACAGCTCCGCGAGCCCGGCGCCGTTGTTAAGGGCCGTCAGGTAGTACCCCCAGATCCGCGACAGGATGAAGTCGGTGTAGTCGTCGTAGTAGAAGCGGTAAACCGTCCATGATCGGAAATACTCGGTCACCGCGAACAGCGCGATGATGCCGCCGATCCCCAGCACCGGCGCCATGCTGACGGTGAACCGCCAGCGCGTCCCGACCGTGCCGAACCAGACCACGCCGACCGGCAGGACCACCTCGATGATCGCCAGCCGCTCGGAGTTGAACACCGCCCGCAGCAGCACCGCGAAGAACACCGCGGCCGCGAAGATGTGGTCGAAGCGGTCCAGCGGCCGGTCGGCGATCTTTGCCTTCAGCGCGTAGAGCGTGGCGAACAGCGCCGCGAGGTTGCTGACCGAGGTCAGCCCCGGGATCTGCAGGGTCTGGTCCTTCATCAGCGAGAAAATCGCGGCCTTGCCGCTCAGGAAGTCGACAATCAGCCCGGGGTTCGCCAGGATCGGCAGGATAACGGCGATGTTGCCCGCGAACGCCACGAGGCCGATGACGATCATGACGCGGCGATAGTGCGAGTGAACAATTCGGCTGGGCGGGCTGCTGGACGGACGCTGCAGCCGGGCGCCACGGGTCACGTAGCCGACCACCCCGCATCCGGCGGCGAACGCCAGCAGAGACGCCAGCGCCACCAGCAATTGATCGCCGGCAAAGAACTGTCTGGCCTGGTCGAACTCCAGGTAGACCTTCTTCGGCATCGCCGCGACCGACAGGCAGATCGGCACCATCAGCAGCAGCGCTACCCAGCCCGGGTTAGCCCACCAGTAGGTCCGCAGGCACGCTCCCGGTCACCGGCATCGGAACGAGATCGCCCCGCCGGCATTGTCGCCGACCGTCAGAGCGGGGTCCAGGCTGGATCCAGCGAACCGACCAGCGTGACTTCGGGTACCCCGCCATCGGCCATCGCCACCGTCAGGAACCGCCCGTCGGCGGCGCGCAGCAACAGGTCGTCCGTCAGGTCGTCACTCAAGCGGCCGATCGTGACGATCTCCCAGTCGGCATCGAACCCGAAATCGTAGCGCGCCTCGCTGGCCGCCCCGTTCATCTCCCACACCGAGGCGGTGTTGGTGGTGTCGTTGCGCCACAGGAGGTCGGCGCGGCCGTCGCCGTCGAAGTCGTGGACGGCGGCGATCTCCCAGTCCGAGGACACCCCGCCGAAGGTCTCGCCGCGGGTTGGCGTGTCGCCGTTCATCTCCCAGACAGTCACCAGCCCATCCTGCGCGTTGCGTAGGATCAGGTCGTCTTTGCCGTCGCCGCCGACATCGGCGACGCCGGCCACCGACCACACCGGATCGAGCCCGAGAACGGTGCCCGGGGTCGACGCCCCCAGGCCGTTGCCGGTCCACACCGACATCGACCCGCTGCCGTCCTGGCGCCACAGGATGTCGGTACCGCCGTCACCGTCGAAGTCCGCGAGCCGCTCGATCTGCCAGCTGGTGTCGGCCCCCTGCACCACGCCCTTGGTCGCGGCGCCAGTGGCGTCGAAACTCCAGATCGCGACCGAGCCGGTGTCGTCGTTGCGCATCAGCAGGTCGGCACCGCCATCGCCGTTGAAGTCCTCGGTGGCCGCGACCGTCCAGCCGCTTTCGCCGATGAACTCCACCGGTCCGCGGCCGAGGGCGTCGTTCCAGACCGCCACGGCCCCCAGTCCCGAGTGGGACCAGAGAATGTCGGCCTTGCCGTTGCCGTCGAAATCGGCGAGGCCGGCCACCTGCCAGTCGGTGGCAATGCCCTGGACGATGCCCTTGTCGATGCCGTCGTCGCCGAACGCCCAGATCGCGATGTCGCCGGATCCGGCGTGGCGCAGCAGCATGTCGTCGACCCCGTCGCCGTTGAAGTCGGCCGCGCCGGCCGACTGCCAGGCGGGATCGAGCCCGGTAGTCTCGACCGACGCCATCGCGATGCCGGCCTCGAACTGCAGGGCCTGCACCACGCCGTCGGCGTGCATGAACCCGAGGACCGGGCCGGACGGTGTCGGCGGCGTCAGGTCGCGAACCTCGACCGTCGCGCCGGCACCGTCGACGAACCAGGCAGTCTCGAAGCCGCTGTGCGCCAGGCTGGCAAGGTCGGTGCCCGCCGCCACCACCAGCACGTCGTTGCCGTCGCCACCGGCAAGCGCGCCGTCGAGCGTGTCGGCGTACACCGTGTCGTCGCCGGCGCCACCGGAAAGCACATCGGCGCCGTCGCCGCCGTACAGCGCGTCGTTGCCGTTGCCGCCGAGCAGCGTATCGTCACCGGCGCCACCGGACAGCGTGTCGTTGCCGTCGCCGCCCGACAGCGCGTCGCCGCCGGCCATGCCGACGACCAGGTCGTCGCCACCGAGTGCCGCGATGACGTCGCCGAGTTCGGTGCCGGTCAGGGTGTCGGCACCCTCGGTCGGGACGTTGAGAAGGACGCTCGACAGCACCACCGTGGCGCCGCCGACGCCGTCATCCTCGAGAGTCGCGCCGAGATAGCTGCCGTTGACGGTGAACACCGCGTCGGCGATGCCGTCGCCGTTGGCATCGACCGTGATGGTGGTGACGCCGTCGGAAGCCGCCACCGCGATCGTCGCTACCGCCGCCGAGATTCCCTGGATGATCAGAACGTCGGTCGGGCCGAAGTCGGCGATCGTGTCGCCGTGGAGATCGGCGACCGTGCCGAGGATGGTGTCGATGCCGTTGCCGCCGAGGATGGTGTCGGCCCCGGCGCCACCGACCAGCAGGTCGTCGCCGTCGCCACCCGAAAGCACGTCGTTACCGGCACCGCCGGACAGCACGTCGTTGCCGGCGCCGCCCGAAACCACGTCGTTGCCGCCGAGCGCCGCGATCGTGTCGGCACCGTCGGACCCGACGAGCGTGTCGGCGCCATTGGTCGGCCCGGCCACCGGATCGGGGATCAGGTCGCGAACCGGCTCGGTGCCGAGCACCAGCTCGATGTTGTCGATCAACGCCCCGTAAGTGTTCGAGGTGCCGTCGGCGTCGCCTCCGATGAACGTCAGGGTGTGGCGGCCGACGCCGAGTTCGATGGTGAACCAGTCGCTGCGCCAGGCGTGTTCGGCGTCGGTCTTGGTGAAGACCGTTTCGCCGTCGATCTGGATCGAGAACTCGCTGGAAGCGGCGGTCTGACCGCCGATCTTCCGCGCCGCGAAGTCGAAGGACAGCGTGTGGGTGCCGGCCTCGAACACCGTAAAGGTCTGCGTCGCCTTGACGTTGGTATGGCCAGCGGCGCCGCCGTTGTCGGCGTGGCTGTCGAGTTCCAGCACCTTGTTGGTGGACGACCAGCCGAGCGGAGCGGCGGGGCTGCCGCTTTGGGTTCCGATCTGGATCTCCAGCGGCGCCACGCCGGGAGCCTGGGTGTCCAGATCCTCGGCAAACCAGCCGGAAATCTGGGTGAAGGTTCCCCAGCTGCCGTGGTTGAACCCGGACACGTCTTCGAAGTCGGCGTTGATCAGCAGGTTGGCGCCGACCGTCGGGGCGGTCACGCCGTCGACCACCAGCACCTCGATGCCGGCGACCGACATCCCGTCGAGGTCGGACAGCGAGCCGAGATACAGGGTGTCCTGGCCATCGCCGCCGTCGACCACCGTGTCGGCCGCGTCGGCGTACAGCGCGTCGTTGCCGGCGCCGCCGTACAGGGTGTCGACCCCCCCGCCGCCGTGGAG